>NZ_JAUOQN010000010.1:0-103188 GCF_030547555.1 Salipiger sp. 1_MG-2023
CCGTGACCGAGGCTGTAGGATAAGTGTGTCCGGGGGAAGGGGCAGCTTGGCCATCAGCGGCTTTGTGCAACAGAGCCCTAAAACACCCTCACGTCCCCGCCGCTGTGGCATCGCTGTTGGAGGTTATTGCAGACCTTAGCGCGCGCGCAGAGAACGACTGCTCCGAAGCTGCGGGAAACGCTGATTTGGGGTGGTGAAAATCCCCCTGCCTCAAAATGCGTTTGTTGACACGAAGTTATAAATTGCGTTACGTTACACGAATTTAGGTGTAGCAGATGAAACTGAAACTTGAGACATATACGCCAGCGGAAGCCGAGGCGATTACAGCGGTCAAACAAGCGACAGTTCGCAACTGGCGCCGTGCTGGCCACCTGCCTCGGCAGGAAGGTCACGCACGTTACAACTTGGCTGACATGCTGGTCATGTTCGTGATGGGCATGCTGGTTTCGCGCGGGACCACCCCGGAAGCGGCAAAAGAGTTTGCGAGCGAAACTGCCCGTGCGATTTTCCAAAGCACGATCTGTAGCATGAAAGCATTTTCGGAAGGTGTTCATGCCATGGCAAAAGCAGAGCTTGGGGAAATCTCGGAAGAAGAGATTTCCCCGTTCAAGGCAAGGTTTGGCGCCGAGTTTCGCATTGAGACGCTTGAATTCGTGCGCAGCCAAGAAATCATGATCAAGGCGGCTGAGCAGATGGCCGGAGTTGCCGAGATGAAGCATCCTAGCTGGTTGATTATTTGGGCGGACGGAGGGCTGGAGTTTCTTTTCGGCGATGAGGATGAAGACGACGACTTCTTCGGGAATATTCAACACGGTCAGCCATATGTACAAGGGCCGGTCATGCTCTTTTGCCTCGGGGCTCTGGCGCAAATGGTGATCGACCGACTTCCCCGCCCGGCAATTCGTTTGGACGAGGAAGGCCAGTGATGGCATCGCTTGCGCTTATTCTCGCCACTGAACGCAACGCTGCGAAGCTGCTCGACATGAAGCCCGCCGATTTTCGCGGGCTAGTGGATGCGGGAGTGTTGCCAAAACCTGCCGAAATCGGCGGATTCGAGCGTTGGGATGTGGAGCAACTGCGCGCCATCGCCCTCGGTGATTTGGCCAATGGTGCAGGGGTGATCGAATGGTGACCCATCGCAAGAAACTGCTTTGGCGTCATCCCGCTGGCCGCTGGTATGTCAGGAAGTACATGAACGGCAAGATGGCCTACCTGGGCCGGATCAAGGCGGAGGAAGGCACCGCCGAATTTGATCGCCAGTATTGGGAAATCGTGAGCGGCAAGAAAGCAGCGGCTAAAACTTCATGGGGCGCGTTGATCGAGGCGATGAAGGAAACGGACAAATGGTCCAACTTCTCACCGCGCTATCGCAAAGACCTTGAACGTGTCTTTGAATATCTCAAAGAGAAGGTCGGTCATGCGGATGTAGCCTGCCTGACCCAGGCGGACATCTATGACGCGATGGAGAAGAATCGGGATCGTATCCGGTTCGCCAATTATATCCCGACCGCAATCAGCATGTTGTCCAAGCTCGCGATCCGAAAGCGGTGGCGAAAGGATAACCCGGCGATCGACATTGAGCCGCTCAAGGTGCCAAAGGCACGTCAGAAGCCTCATCTGCCGTGGGAGGACTGGGCGGTGGAAAAGATGCGCAGTGAAGGCGAGGCAATCCCGCTGCTCATTTTTGAGATCGGTGTGGGTAGCGTCCAGCGTCCGGGCGATTGGGTAGACTTCCAGTGGGGAGACTATGACGGGGATACGCTCAAGCTGCGCCAGAATAAGACAGACAAGCCGCTCCAACTTCCCTGCACTGCCGCGCTCAAAGCGGCGCTGGATCGTGCCAAGGCTGAGCTTGCATTCGCACCACACCCGTCTCGGCACATCCTGACGCGATCGGATGGCTCGGCGATGGACTATCACGCAATGGCACGCGTCATGGTGCGCGAACGCAAGCGACTGGGCCTCATGGACTTTGATCAACACGCCCTGCGCTATCGCGGCGTGATGGAATTGGCATGGGCGGGATGCACCGATGACGAGATCGCCAGCTTCAGCGGTCACACTTCAAAAGCGATGATTATCAAATATGCGGGGGAGGCAAGGCAAATCATGCGAGCACGTCAAGCTGCGGCGAAGCGCAAATGAATAGAACAAGCACAGAACGTGAAACTGATACCCAAATTGATACCCTGACCCAACGCGATCATGCTAACGCATTGAAAAATATGGAGGCGAGTAGGAGAATCGAACTCCTGTACACGGATTTGCAATCCGCTGCGTCACCACTCCGCCAACTCGCCATCCGTGTGGTTCACGCCATTTAGCCGATGTCACAAGGCGGCGCAAGTGGTCAAGCGGTCTGTGGTGAAAGCTGGTAGCCTCCGGCCCGGATCGGGTGCGCATTGGCCCTCGTCGGGAGCGCCTGCAAGCGTCTTGGAGGCCCGTGGTCACACACGCGAACACATCAGTTCATTTTCTCGGGAACAGTTTGCGATCCCGTTGGTTCGCCTCTCAAGGGTTATCCAGACAGGGCCGAACCATTGCGGAACGCCGTTTTCCTCATCAGCCCGCTGCTGCTCGGCGGCTGCGCGGGACGACATAACTGGCTTGCGGGCGCCGGGGCCGAGGCGGCCCGTATCGAACATCTGTTCTGGGTCCTGCTGATCGGCGCAGCCGTCATCTGGTGCACCATCATCGCCGCCGCCGTCTATGCGAATCGGCGGCAGGTCGACCCCAAGCTGGAACGACAGGCGCGCTGGTTCATCATCTGGGGCGGCGCGGTGATTCCGACATTTCTGGTCAGCGGCCTGCTGATCTGGGGCATGGTCATCCTGCGCGACATCACCTCGGATGGCGGCGACATCACCGTGCGGGTCGATGGCGAGCGCTGGTGGTGGCGAGTGATCTACGACGGCCCTGATGGCGACGTGGTGACCGCCAACGAGATCCGCCTGCCGGTGGGCCAGACCGCGCTGTTCCGGCTGACGGCGGATGATGTAATTCATTCGTTCTGGGTTCCCGCCCTGGGCGGCAAGATGGACATGATCCCCGGCCGCGAAACCACGCTTGCGTTGACCCCGCAAAAGACCGGCAGCTGGGGCGGGCTCTGCGCCGAATTCTGCGGCGGGGCGCATGCGCTGATGCGCTTTGACGCGGTGGTGATGGAGCCGGAGGATTTCGACGCATGGCTCGCCGCCGAAGCCGCGCCTGCGCAGGTGGCCGAGGGCGATCCCGGCCTTGCGATCTTTCTCGAAGAGGGCTGCGGCGCCTGCCACAGCATTCGCGGCACGCAGGCTGCCGGACCGGTCGGCCCCGACCTGACCCATGTCGCCGCCCGCGAGCGGCTTGGCGCCGGGATCTACGCCATGAACGCAGACAACATGGCCCGGTGGGTCACCGAAACCCACGAGATGAAGCCGGGCATCGACATGCCGCCCTATCCCGATCTGGACGGCGCGCGCCTTGACCGGCTCGTCACGTTCCTCATGAGCCTGGATCACGCCGAATGACACAGGAAATAGACCTTTCCAAGCTGCCGCCCGCCCAGCCTTTTGACGAGGCCCGCGACAAGGCGCAGCGCGCACGCCTGATGACGGTCTGGCAAGAGCCGCCGGGCTGGAAGATCATCACCGCAGTCAACAACAGCCATATCGGCAAATGGTATCTGCTGACCTCCTTCGCCTTCTTCGTCTTTGCGGGCATCCTTGCGCTGATGATCCGGGCGCAGCTGGCGGTGCCGAACAACGATCTGTTCAGCCAGCAGCTTTATAACCAGCTGTTCACCCTGCACGGCACGGCGATGATGTTCCTGTTTGCGGTGCCGATCTTCGAGGCGGTGGCGATCCTGATCCTGCCCGAAATCCTTGGCGCGCGCGATCTGCCGTTTCCGCGGCTGTCGGCCTTTGGCTACTGGTGCTTCCTGATCGGCGGTGTGTTCGTCTGCGGCTCGATCCTGTTCGGCGTGGCCCCCGATGGCGGCTGGTTCATGTACACGCCGCTGTCGTCGAACACCGAATACAGCGGGCTTGGCGCCGATATCTGGCTGCTCGGCCTGTCGTTCATCGAGGTGTCGAGCATCGCCGCCGCCGTCGAGCTGATCGTCGGCGTGCTGAAATGCCGCCCCCCGGGGATGCGGCTGAACCTGATGCCGCTTTATTGCTGGTACGTTCTGGTGGTGGCAGGGATGATCCTGTTTGCCTTCCCGCCGTTGATCGCCGGGGATCTGCTGCTCGAGATGGAGCGCGCCTTTGGCTGGGCCTTCTTCGATGTCGACCGGGGCGGCGATCCGATGCTGTGGCAGCACCTGTTCTGGATCTTTGGCCACCCCGAGGTTTATATCGTGTTCCTGCCATCGATCGCGCTGATCGCGACGATGCTGCCGACCTTTGCCGGGCGGCCCATGGTGGGGCATAGCTGGATCGTGCTGTCTGCGATCGGCGTGGCCTTCCTGAGCTTTGGGCTCTGGGTGCATCACATGTTCACCACCGGGCTGCCGGAAATCTCGCTGAGTTTCTTCAGCGCGGCCTCCGAGGCGGTGGCGGTGCCGACCGGCATCCAGATATTCTGCTTCATTGCCACGATGCTGGTCAGCAAGCTGCGCCCTTCGGTGCCGATGCTGTTTGCAGGCGGCGCGCTGGCGATCTTTGTCTTTGGCGGGCTGACCGGTGTCATGGTGGCGCTGGTGCCCTTCGACTGGCAGGCGCATGACAGCTATTTCGTCGTGGCGCATCTGCATTACACGCTGATTGGCGGGATGCTGTTCCCGCTGATGGCGGGGATTTGCTACTGGTACCCGTTCGTGACGCAAAGGGCGATGAATGACCGTGCGTCCCGCTGGGCGTTCTGGCTGATGTTCGGCGGGTTCAACCTTGCCTTCCTGCCAATGCACTGGACCGGCATCATGGGCATGCCGCGCCGGGTCTGGACATATGATCTCTCCGATGGCTGGGCGGTGCTGAACATGGTATCGACCATCGGGGCCTTTGTTTTTGCCGCCGGTTTCGCGGTGCTGGCCGCCAACGTGCTCTGGCCACGGGGCAAGGCGCCACTGGTCGCGCGCAACATCTGGAACGCTGGCACCATGGAATGGTCCGGCGAAGTTCCGGGCAAGCCGTGGGGCGCGCGGTCGATCCCCTATATCCACACCCGCTATCCGCTGTGGGAGCAGCCCGGCCTCGTCGAGCAGATCGACCGGGGTGAATGGTTCCTGCCTGACGCCGAAGAGGGCAAGCGCGAGCTGATCGTGACCGATATTCTCGACGCGCGGCCCCTCTACGTGCAGCGGGTCGGCGGGCCGACCTTCCTGACGCTTGGCTCGGCCTTCTGCCTTGGCACGGTGTTTATCCTTGCCACCTTTCACCTCTGGTCGCTGGCGCTGGCATTCGGCGCGGGATTCATCGGCTTCACCCTGTGGTGGCTGTGGACCGGCACCTCTGAAATTCCCGAGCGGCCCAGCAAGCCGGTGGGGCGCGGGCTGACGCTGCCAACCTATGCGCAGGGCAACCGCTCGCCCGGCTGGTGGGCGGTGTTCATCACCATGACCGGCGATATGACCGCCTTTATGGGGCTGGTGTTCAGCTATCTCTTCTACTGGACGGCGCTGCCCGATTTCTTCCCGGTCGCGGCGCAGATCCCGGCGTTGCACTGGCTGCTTCTCGGTCTTGGCGGGCTGATTGTCGGCTGGTTGATGAGCGTCGGCGCGCGCCGGCAACTGGGGCAGGGCGCGCGCGGCACCGCGATGGCGCTGCTGCTGGGGGCAGTGCTGGCGGGCTTTGCCGGGCTGGGGGCCTGGGCCTTTGCCGCCCATGAGGCCGGGCTTGATCCGACCGTGCACAGCTTTGATGCGATGGTCTGGATGCTGGTGCTGTGGATGGGGCTGCATTTGCTGCTGAACGCGGTGATGCATGTCTATGTCGCGGCGCGCATCTGGGCCGACATCTGCAACCCGGACTACCGGGCAGACCTGATGAACCTGACGCTGTTCACCCATTTTCTGGCACTGACGGCGATTGTCATCTTCATCCTGCTGGCGGTGTTCCCAATGCTGATGGGTGCGGTATGAGACACGAATCCGACAAGCAGCCGGGCCGCTTTGGCCCTCCGGGAGACGCACCGCGGGTCATCGATCAAGGCTCGGTCTGGATCATGGTCGCCGCCCCGACGCTCTGGGCGATTCATTTCGTGGCCAGCTATGTGCTGGCGGCGACATGGTGCGCCAAGGCCGGGCCAGCGCTGAGCGAGCCGCGCTGGATCATCGTCGCCATGGGGGTGGTTTGCATCGCGCTGATCGTCTGGCTGGGGATGATGGCAGTGCGGCGCTACGGCGGCGTCTTCGTGATCTTCGAAGAAATCACCGAAAGTTCGGAGCGCGGGCGCGACAAATTCATCGGCCATGTCTCGTTGTTGCTCTGCGTGCTCTCGGTGATGGCGATCATCTTCACCACGCTGCCCGGCTTCATGTTCAGCACATGCTGATGCGGCGCGCCATCGCCTGCGCGCTGCTGGCGGCGCTGTGGTTCGGGCCATTGCCGGGGCTGGCGACGGGGTCGATGGTGCTGCACATGGTGCTGCATCTGGGGGTGACCACGGCGGTTCCGGCGCTCTGGGCGCCGCGCCTGCCGCTGGCCGGGCCGGTGGCACTGCTGCTGGGCGGTGTGGTCGAAATGGTGGTTGTCTGGGGCTGGCACCTGCCGGGCCCGCATCTCTGGGCGCGGTTCACCGGCAGTGGATTTGCGCTGGAACAGGCGTCCTTCCTTGGCGCGGGGATGCTGCTTTGGGCGGCAGCGCGCAGCGCTGGCCCGTTCGGCGGCGCGCTGGTGCTGCTGGCGACCACCATGCACATGACACTGCTGGGGGCGCTGATCGGGCTAAGCCCGCGCGATCTCTATGGCGGGATCTGCGCCGGGCATCTGAGGCTGAGCGCGCTTCAGGAACAGCAGATCGCCGGGGCGCTGATGGCGGGCGCGGGCGGCGCGATCACCCTTGTCGCCGCGCTGGGGCGGCTGGCGAGGGCATTGGAACTCAAGGAGGCGCAGGCATGACGCGCTGGAAACTCTGGGCGGGGGCGGCGCTGGCCGTGCTGGTTATCGGTGGCAACGCTTTTTACTGGCTGGGTGCCTATAACATCGCCGCCAGCAAACCACATCTGCCGGGCGTCAGCGGGGCGCTGCACCAGTATCTGCGCAACGCGGTGACGGTGCGCGGCTGGGGCGTGCATATGCCCGAACATGTCGATCTTGCCGACGACGGGCTGATCCGCCTTGGCGCAGGGCATTTCGCCACCGGCTGCATGAGCTGCCACGGCGCGCCGGGGATTGCGCGCAACCCGGTCGTTACCGGAATGCAGCCCGAACCGCCGATGCTAAGCGGCGATTACGAGGCCCCCGAATACTGGTGGATCGCCCGCCACGGGTTCAAATACACCGGCATGCCGGCTTGGCCCGGCGAAGGGCGCGATGACGAACCATGGGCGCTGGCGGCCTTCCTGTCGCGCTACGACAGCTTTGACCGGGCCTCTTTCGAGGCGGCCGCCTTTGGCCGCGCCGGGGCCTATGACGGCGATGGCGTGCGCTTTGGCGGCCTGCCGGGCGCGATCCCGCCCGAGCTGGGCTGCGCCCGCTGCCATGGCGACGACGGGCTGGGCCGCGACGGCACCGCGCCCAAGCTTGCGGGCCAGTCACAAGCATGGCTGTCGCTGGTGCTGAGCGCCTATGCCGACGGGCACCGCGAGAGCGGCTTCATGGAACCGCTCGCCGCCCCGCTGAGCGAGCAGACCATCGACGCGCTGGCGGCGCGCTACGCCGGGATGGGCGGGACATGGCAGGCAAAGACGCTGGCGATGGGCGATCCCGCGCGCGGCGAAACGCTCGCCCGGCAGGGCAGCGAACATGACGACATCCCCAGTTGCGCATCGTGCCACGGCGCCAATGCCCGCGCCGACACTCCAAGGATCGCGGGGCAGGATGGCTACTGGCTGGTCAACTGGCTGCACTTGTACCGCGATGGCCCGGTGCCGCAGACCCCGCGCGCGCATCTGATGGCCGCCGCCGCAAGACCGCTCAGCGACACCGATATTCTTGACCTTGCCGCCTATTACGCCGGGGGCGGCTAACCTCGCCTTAACCAGACCCGCGCGAGGATCGGCGCATGATTGTCCTGCGCCTGCTTCGCCTGTTGCTGCCTGCCCTGATCCCGTCCTGGCGGTTCTTTCGCGCTGTCGCCGCCTCGCCCCGGATCGAGGTTTGTGCCGCTGGCAGCGCCGATTGGCGCGAGGTGGCGCCGCGCCCCGATCACCTGTCTCTGGCGCGCATGTGCCGACGGATGCTGTGGAACCCGCGCTGGAACGAGGCGCTGTATCTTGTCAGTCTGGCGGAACGGGTGGTGGAACAGGGCTCGGCCCATGCCATGCACGAGTTGCAACAGCGGGTCAGCAAACTGCGCCCGAACGAGCGGCTTGAGCTGCGGCTAGTGTTCATCAACGTACAGGGCGGCGCGCTGATGCGCGAGGTGCTGTACCAGAGCGCCCCGTTCGGAGGGCCGTGCTGAATGGGCTTTGAGTTCGCGCTGCGGCTGACCGAGGTGATGCTGGCGCTGGCACTGGCGCAGCAAAGCCTCGAGCAGATCGCGATAGATCGCCGCGATGCGCCGTGGCTGGGCCTGCGGCTGGCGCTATGCGCCGCGCTGCTGGTCCCGGCACTGGCCGCGCCGGCGATCTGGGGCCTGTTCGGGTTGGGGCTCTGGTGGCTCTGGCGCTACGACGGCCCGTTCAACGGCGGCTCGGACAAGATGACCTTGCTGATCCTCGCCTGCCTGAGCGCCGCGCATCTGGCGCCAGACCGGTTCTGGGCCGAAATGGCGCTGGCCTATCTCGCGGTGCAGCTGGTGCTTAGCTATGTGATTTCGGGGCAGGTCAAGCTGATGAACCCGGCTTGGCGCAGCGGCGAGGCACTGCGCGACGTGTTCCTGTTTTCCGCCTATCCGGTCAGCGAAGGGCTGCGCGGGCTGGCCGACCGGCGGCTCGTCACCTTTTGGGGCGGCTGGCTGGTGATGCTGACCGAGAACGCCTTTCCGCTGTTCCTGCTGCACCCGCTGGCGCTGCTTGCCGGGCTGGTGCTGGCGGCGGGGTTTCACTTGTCGAACGCCCTGCTGTTCGGGCTGAACCGGTTCTTCTGGATCTGGCTGTGCGCCTGGCCCTCGCTGATCTGGCTTCAGGGGCGGCTGACGGGCTAGGGGTCAGCCCGCCAGCAAGCCCATCAACCGCTCTGTATCGATCGCATGACACAAGCCCGCGGCGGGCCGGGCCAGCGGCACGGTCTGCGCGGCGCACAGCGCATTCAGCACCGCCTCATCCACCGCCTCGACCGCGGCCATGTACACCGGGTCCAGCCGCTCGTCGTTCAGGCAGCTCATCTGGCGCCACGCCCCCGAAAATTGCGGCAGCTCCATCTGGTTGGCAGTCGAGAGCGCAAGGAAGATATCGCCGGAATTGTTGCCTCCGGGCGAGCCGGCCCGCCCGATGCCGATGGCGGCACGGCGCGACAGCCGTTCCAGCTGACCGGGCAACAGCGGCAGGTCGGTGGCGAGGATGACGATGATCGAGCCGCGCTCGCTGCTCATGCCGGGAATCCGGTGATCCGTCATCGCCTCGCCGACGCGCTTGCCGGCAACCGTCAGCCAGGGGCGCAGCCCGTGGTTCGCCTGCACCAGCGCCCCAAGCGTAAATCCCTGCCCGTCGATGTCGATGGCGCGCGACGCGGTGCCGGTGCCGCCCTTGAACTCGTAGCAGATCATCCCCGCGCCGCCGCCGCTGTTGCCCTCGGCAACCGGGCCGGGGCGCGCCGCGTCCAGCGCCCTGCGGGCAAGGTCTTCGGTGACGTGCAGGCCGTTGATGTCGTTGAGAACGCCGTCATAGGTTTCGGCAACCACCGGCATCGCCCACAGGTGGTTGTCTTCCCACGTGGCGCCATAGGTTTCGATCATCCAGCGCACCGCCGCGGTATGACAGGCCCCGATGGCATGCGAATTCGAAATCATGATCGGCCCGGCCAGCCAGCCGCCATCGCGCACCCAATGTGCCCCGGTCATCTCGCCATTGCCGTTCAGGCTGAACTGCCCGGCCCAGACCGGGCGTGGCACCGGATCGCGCCCGCGCGGCAAGATCGCGGTGACGCCGGTCTGCACCTGGATGCCACGGGTCGCCAGCTTCGGGTCACGCGATGACAGCAGCTCGGCGGTGCCGACCTCGATGCCGGGCACATCGGTGATGGCGTTGAGCGGGCCGGGCGTGCCGGGCAGGGGAATCCCCACCGCACGGGCGCGGGGACGGGTTGGCGATGTCATGTCTGGCGTCTCGATCTGAGGTAGAGGCCGATGGCGGCGACAAGCAGCGTGAACAGCAGCATCAGCGTCGCGATGGCGTTGATTTCCGGCTTGATGCCACGGCGCAGCATCCCCCAGATGTGGATCGGCAGCGTGGTGTTGCCGGTGCCGGCGATGAAATAGGTGATCACCAGATCATCCATCGAGATGATGAAGGCCAGCAGCCCGCCGCCAAGAATGCCCGGCGCGATGGTCGGCAGGGTGATCTTGCGAAAGGTCTGCGCCGGGGTGGCGCCCAGATCGGCCGAGGCCTCTTCGAGACCGGGATCGCTTTGCGCCAGCCGGGCCGAGACGGTGACAAAGACATAGGACACCAGAAAGGTCGACTGGCCGATGATGATCGTCATCATCGACAGGTTCATGCCGATGGTGATGAAAAAGATCAGCAGCGCGATGCCCAGCACGATATCGGGCATGATCATCGGCAGCATCATCAGCGCCCGGTACATCGGCGCCAGCCGGAAGCGATAGCGCGCCACCGCCAGCGCCAGCGCGGTGCCGAACACGGTCGACAGCGCCGAGGTCGACAGCGCGACGATCAGGCTGGTGCGCACCGCGTCGTACAGCTGCCGGGTGCTGTCGACATAGGTGGCGCTGTCGGCCAGCGCGGTCTTCATCCCGAGGATCTGCCGGTACCAATCCAGCGTGAAGCCGTCCCAGATCATCATGTTCAGCGTGTTGGCGTTGAACGAATAGATCACCACCAGCAGGATCGGCGCGTAGACAAAAGCAAGGAACAGCAGGCCATAAAGGCTCAGCAGGCGGCGCATACTCATGCCCTTGCCCTCGCAAGCCGCATCTGTGCCAGCAGCAGAACCAGCACCGCCGCCATCACCAGCATCGCCAGCGCCGATCCGAAGGGCCAGTTGCGCGCCGACAGGAATTGCTGCTCGATCAGGTTGCCGATCATCAGCACCTTTGCCCCGCCCAGCACCGAGGGCACGATGAAATTTCCAAGCGCCGGGATGAAGGTGATCACCGATCCGCCGACGATCCCCGGCATCGTGGCTGGTAGCACCACCTTGCGAAAGGTCTGCCAGCGGATGGCGCCAAGATCAGACGACGCCTCGATCTGCGCCATGTCGAGCTTTTCGATCGCGCCGTAAAGCGGCAGGAACATGAACGGGATGAACACGTAGGTCATGCCAAGGATCACCGCGAAATCGGTGTACAGGAATTCCACCGGCGCCGAGGTCAGCCCGGCCCCCATCAGCGCCTGATTGAGAAACCCGGTGGGCCGCAGGATCAGCACCCATGCGAACAGCCGCACGATCAGGCTGACAAAGAACGGCAGGGTCACAAGAAAGATGGCAAAGGCGCGCAGCCCAGGGCGCATCCGGCTGATCCAGAACGCCGCCGGATAGCAGATCAGCAGGCTGCTCAGCACCGTCAGCCCGGCCAGCCGCAGCGAGCGCAGGAAGATGGCGATATAGACCGGGTCAAACGTCTCGTAGCGGGTGTTGGCCCAGCCAAGGATGCGCCCGAAATTGAGATGCGAGAACACCCAGTCGACGCCGCCATACAGCCCCGGCGTCAGAAAGGCATAGACCAGCATGATCAGCAGCGGGCCGAAGAAAAAGACCAGCAGGAACAGTGTCGGCGCGCCCAGCAGCCCAAGCAGGTGACCCCGTTTGCGGCGCTCAAGACTCATGGCAGCACCTCGTCGATCAGGTGCAGCCCCTGCGCATCGGCATAGAGCGTCATCGCCGCGCCGATATCGGGCAGCGCCCCGTCGGCGCGCAACAGCGCACGCAGCGTGCCATGCCCGGCGGTGTCGAGCACGACCTGATGATCCGTGCCGGTGTAAAACGTCTCGCGCAGCGTGCCGTCAAAGCGCAGGGCGGGGCCGTCGGGGGCACGCAGGCAAAGCGCTTCGGGACGCAGCAACAGCGTGGCAGGCCCGCCCCGGCGCACCGCCGCAAAGCCTTGCCCGTCACGCAGGCGCGCAGTGGTGCCCGAGACCTCTGCGGACAGCAGGTTGCTTTCGCCCAGGAAATCGGCGGTGAACAGGTTGGCCGGTGTGCGGTACAGCGCGCCCGGCGTGCCGATCTGCTGGATGCGGCCATGCGCCAGCACCGCGATGCGGTCAGACATGGTCAGGGCTTCTTCCTGATCGTGGGTGACGAAAATGAAACCGATGCCCAGCTCGCGTTGCAGCGCCTTGAGTTCCTGCTGCATCTTCTGGCGCAGGTTCTTGTCGAGCGCCGACAGCGGCTCGTCGAGCAGCAGCAGTCGCGGCTTTCCCGCCAGCGCCCGTGCCAGCGCCACCCGCTGCTGCTGGCCCCCGGAAAGCTGCGCGATCGAGCGCTGCTGCATGCCGGACATGCCGACAAGATCCAGCATCTCGCCGACGCGGGTGTCGATCTCGCGCTTGTCGCGCCCCGCGATTTCAAGCGCATAGCCGACGTTGCGCCCCACGCTCATATGCCCGAACAGGGCGTAGCGCTGGAACACCGTGTTCACCGGGCGGCGATGTGCGGGCATCTGCGTGACGGCGGTGCCGTCGATCAGCACATCGCCATCGTCCAGCGTCTCAAAGCCGCTGATGGTGCGCAGCAAGGTGGTCTTGCCGCAGCCCGACGGGCCCAGCAGCGTGACGAATTCGGCGCTGGCAAGCTTCAGCGACACACGGTCGAGCGCGGTCATGCTGCCGCCCTCGGGCGTGGCAAAGACCTTGCGGGCCCCGACGATTTCAAGGGGAGAAGGCATAGTCGTTCGTTCCTGCGATCCGGCGGGACGCGCCCGCCGGAGAGTTTCAATCAGCGGGACGTTTTGATGCGGGTCCATTCCGCATTGTACAGTTGCAGATCGCGGCCAAGGTCTTCGAAGATCTGCAGCGACTGGATGACCTCCTGCGACGGGTAGATCGTCTCGTTGGCGGCGATCTCGGCGGGGATCAGCTCTTGCGCGGGCAGGTTGGGGGTGCCGTTCATCTGCTGCGCCACGTTCAGCGCGGCGATCTCGGGGTGCAGGTAGAATTCAAGAAACGCCTGTGCGGCCTGCTTGTTCGGCGCCGATTCCAGAACGCAGATGTCTTCCTGATACATCGTCGCGCCTTCCTTGGGGATGATGTAGCCGATGGTGTCGGGGTTCTCGGAGACGTAGAGGTTCGCGCCCACGTACCAATGCGCGGCGGCCACATCGCCCGAAATCACCTGCGGCACGGAATCATAGGTAAAGGCGGTCACCCCGGCGCTGTGCTCGATCACGTAATCCGCCGCCGCTTTGACCTGCGCAGGATCGGTGGCGTTGACCGGAGCGCCGGTCATGATCAGGCCGATGCCGATGGTTTCGCGCAGATCGTCCAGCAGGGTGATCTTCTTGCCCGCCTCGCCAAGGGCAAAGAAATCCTCCCAGCCGGTGATCTCGCCCGCCAGCGCCTTGTTGTAGACGATGCCGACATTGCCCCATGCATAGGGCAGGCAATATTCGGCATCGGGATCGGTTTTCGCGCGCACGAATTGCGGGTCGATATTGGCAAAGCCGGGTGCCTTGCCGATGTCGGTCTTGGCTAGCAGGCCAAGCTGGAACAGGATGTCATGCATGTGCACCGACGGGAAAACGATGTCGTAACCCGTGGCACCGGCTTGGATCTTGGCAAGCATTTCCTCGTTTGAACCATAGCTGTCGAGGGTGACCTCGATGCCGGTTTCTTCGGTAAAGGCGTCAAGCACGGCGGGGTTGATGTAATCGCCCCAGTTGTACAGCGACAGCCGCTCTTGAGCAGAGGCGGCAAGCGGCGCCAGCAGCAGGGTTGCGCTTAGGGCAAGGGGCGATTTGTGCGTCATGGGGGCGTCCTGTCAGATGATGTTCCGGTTTTTCCTTGAGTCGGGAAGATGGAGTGATACTGTCATTTTGGTCAAATGTTAGTTTTCTGTCATATAGGATTGCGCATGTCTCACGGGTTTTCCTCCTTCGCCCAGGCGTCTTTCGATGAATTTATAGGCAAGATGGAAGCCGGGCTGCCGGATCTGCCCCGGCAGGAAGCCAAGGTGGCGCAGTATTTCCTGCTGAACCTCAACGCGATCTCGTTCGAGACCGGCAAGACCATCGCGCAAAAGGCCGGGGTGGCGGAAATCACCGTCGGGCGGATGCTGCGCCGCTTCGGCTGCGCCGGGATGAAAGAGTTCAAGGAGCTGCTGCGCCACCGCTATTCGGTGATCGGCGACAGCGTGAGCGATGACACCGCCGAGCTCAGCGGCGACTGGCAACAGCAGAGGGCCGCCGAGCTGCGCGCCGTCGGTACGGTGTATTCGCGGATCGGCTCTCCGGCCTTTGCAGCGGCCGAACGCTATCTGCGCGAGGCGGACGAGGTACATGTCACCGGGTTTCAGACCGTGCGCGGCCTTGCCGAAGACACCGCGCGACGGATGGCGCTGGCCCGCCCGCGCGTGCGCTTTGTGTCTGGCCACGACAGCATGTTGTCCGAATGGCTTGATCCGCCCAAACTAGGCGCAAGCTGCCTGCTGATCATCGACGTGGTGCCCTATGCCGCCGAATGCGAAACGCTGGCGCGGCTGGCCCGCGAGCAGGGCCGCACGGTCGTGGTGGTGACCGACGAATATTGCCACTGGGCGCAGGAGGTGACGGATGCGGTGATCAACGCGCCTTCGAAAACCGGCCTGTTTCTGGAATCGGTTCTGGGCCTGACCGCTGCGACCAGCCTGCTGATCCATGCGGTGGCAACCGGCCCGGGCAGCGACCCCGACCAGCGCCTGCGCGACTGGAAGCGTCTGGCGCAGCGCATCGGTATCTTCTGAACGCGCCTACGCCGGACGCAAGCGGGCGGGCCGACACAGTGTTGGTCAGCCAGCCGCGCCTAATCTGGTTTATGTAAGCTTTGCCCCAGACCAGAAACCCGGCCCGGGGCAGATGCTCAGCGCTCTGCGATCAGCGCGATAAGCTTGCGGTGATCGGCGTCAAAATTGCGGATGCCCTCGGCCAGCTTTTCCGTCGCCATGGCATCGGCGTTGAGCGCCCAGCGGAAGGCAGGCTCGTCATAGCTGGCCTTCGCCACACCGGTGGCCTTTTCGGGCGACAGCATGCGCGGCAGCTCGGATGTATCCGCCGCCATCTCGTCGAGCAGCTTGGGCGAGATCGTCAGGTTGTCACAGCCCGCAAGCGCCTTGATCTGGTCGGTGTTGCGGAAGGACGCGCCCATCACCACGGTGTCGATGCCGTTGGACTTGTAATAATCGTAGATGCCGCGCACCGATTTGACGCCGGGGTCTTCATCGGGGGCGTAGCTGTCGACGCCCTCGGCCTTCTTGTACCAGTCGGTGATCCGCCCCACGAAGGGCGAGATCAGGAAGGCCCCCGCATCGGCGCAAGCCACCGCCTGCGCCATGCAGAACAGCAGCGTCAGGTTGCAGTCGATGCCCTCGTCCTGAAGCACTTCCGCCGCGCGGATGCCCTCCCAGGTGGCCGCGAGCTTGATCAGGATACGGTCCTTGCCGATGCCGCGCGCGGCATAATCGGCGACGATCTCGCGGGCGCGGGCGATCGAGGCGTCCTTGTCAAAGCTCAGGCAGGCGTCGACCTCGGTCGACACCCGGCCCGGCACCAGCCGCGTCAACTCGGCGCCCACGGCGACGGTCAGCGTCGCGACCAGCGCTTCGGGCGACAGCCCGGCGGCGCGGCCCTTTTCGATCTCGGCAGCGATCAGCGCCTCGGACGCCGGGTCCTTCAGCGCCGCCAGCACGAGGCTGGGGTTGGTGGTGCAATCCACCGGCGCCAGCCGCTTGACGGATGCGACCTCTCCGGTGTCGGCCACGACCTTGGTTATGCCGCGCAATTGTTCCAATACGGTGGTCATCGGATGTCCTTTCCCTTTGCTGCCAGCGTTACCAGCAGCAGAAACCGCCGTCTACCAGCAGGTCCACCCCGGTGACATAGGAGGCTGCATCCGACAGCAGGAATACCGCCGGGCCGACCATCTCATCGACCGAGGCCATGCGCTGCATCGGCGTCTGGCTTTCGAATTCCTTGGTCTGGTGCACCATCTCGGGGCGGGTGTTCATCGGCGTGGCGGTATAGCCCGGCGAGATCGAATTGACCCTAATGCCATGGCCGACCCATTCCATCGCGATGGATTTCGACATATGGATCACCCCGGCCTTGGACGCATTGTAATGCACCTGATTGAGGCCACGATTGACGATCACCCCCGACATCGACGCGATATTGACGATCGCGCCGCCCTTGCCATGGGCGATCATCGCCCGGCCCTGCGCGCGGCAGGTCAGCCAGATGCCCTTCATGTTGATGTCCATCAGGGTCTGGTACTGATCCTCTTCCATCTCTTCGATCTTGTTGGCATTGGCGATGCCCGCCGCATTCAGACACAGCGTCAGCGGGCCCAGATCGGCCTCGGTTCGTGCCACGGCCTCGGCCATGGCATCGCACGAGGTCACATCAGCCGCGATCTGAACCGATTTCGCGCCCGCCCGCGCGATGAAATCGGCGGTCTGCGCAAGCCCGTCATCGCTGCGCCGGTCGATCAGCGCGACATTGGCGCCGCATTGCGCTAGCCCCATGGCGATGCGCTGGCCAATGCCGCTACCAGCGCCGGTGACAAAGGCGGTCCGGCCCGAAAGGTCGAACATCTTTGGGGTGTTGAGAGTGATCTCGGCCATGTCTGGCACTCCTTCCGTGCTGCCCTGAGCTCAGGACATGATCAGGCCGCCATCGACGTTGATGGTCTGGCCCGTGATGTAATCGGCGTCGCTGCTGGCAAGAAAGGCGATCAACGCCGCCACGTCCGCGCCCGACCCGGCGCGTTTCATCGGGATATTCTGCACCCAGCTGTCCATCAGCTCGCCGGGGCCGTAATCGCCCAGCATCTTGCCCCAGACGCGGTCGTTGTAATCCCACATATCGGTTTTGATGATGCCCGGGCAGATGGCGTTGACGGTGATGTTGTCCAGCGCCACCTCCTTGGCAAGGCTCTGGGTCATCCCCATGACGCCGAATTTCGACGCGGCATAATGCGGGGTATAGATGAACCCCGCGCGCGCCTGCCCCGAGGCGATGTTGATCAGCTTGCCGCCGCCGCGTTGCCGCATCCGCCGGATCGCTTCCTGGCAGCACAGGAAGGCGCCCTTGGCGTTGACGTCCATGGTGGCGTCCCAGTCGCGCTCGCTCAGATCCTCGATCTTGGCGATGGTGATGATCCCGGCGTTCTGGACCGAGATATCAACCCCGCCGAACGCCTCCTCGGCGGCGTCATAAAGCGCCACCACGGCGGCCTTGTCGGTCACATCGCAGATCACGCCGATGGCGCGGGGCAGCGAGGCCGCCGCCGCCATCACCTGCTCCTCGACCGAGGCAAGCACCACATTCGCCCCCTCGTCCGAGAAACGCTGCGCGATGGCAAAGCCGATGCCCTTGTTGCCGCCGGTCACGACGACGGTCTTGCCTTGAAAACGGGTCATGATGTCCTCCCTTTGGCGCGGATCAGGCGGTTGCCAGCTCCATCACCGATACGTTGTTGGCTTGCGCATGATCGAGAATGCCCGACTGCCGCCCCGCCGCCATCACCATGATGCGGTTGGACACCCCCAGCACTTCCTCGAGATCAGAGCTAACGACGATCACCGCCACGCCCGATTGCGCGAGGCCGACGATGATGTCGTAGATCGACGAGCGCGCACCGACGTCGATGCCCCGCGTCGGCTCGTCGAGCACCACGACCTTGGGATCGCGCGCGAGCCACTTGGCGATGACCACCTTCTGCTGGTTGCCGCCCGACAGCTCGTTGGCCTTTTGCGGGCCTTTGCCCTTGACGCCGAACTTGGCGATATTGGCATCACCGAACGCGCGCACCTTGCCCGAGGTGATGAAGCCGCCGGTCGCAACCTTGCCCAGATTGGCGTAGCCGATGTTTTCCGCGATGCTGTGCTCCAGTACCAGCCCCTGAAGCTTGCGGTCCTCGGGAACCAGAACGATGCCGCTCCTGATGGCATCGCGCGGGGATTTCGGCGTGATATCGCGCCCGTGCAGCAGCACCTTGCCCGATGCGATGGGATCGGCCCCGGCGATGGCGCGCACCAGCTCGGTGCGGCCCGCGCCGACCAGCCCGGCAATGCCGAGGATCTCGCCCTTGCGGACGGTGAAATTGACGCCCTCGAAATCGCCGCGGGCCGAGGCAAGGCCCTGCACCTCGAGCACCGGTTCATCGCAAGGCGTGGGCAGCGCCGGGAACATCCGGTCAAGCTGACGGCCCACCATGGCCGCGACAATGCTGCGGATCGGCACATCGGCGCTGTCGAAATCCTGCACCTTGGCGCCGTCGCGCATCACCACGATGCGGTCGGCAACCTGACGGATCTCTTCAAGCCGGTGCGAAATATAGATGATGCCGACGCCTTCGGATTTCAGCCGCGCGATCTGTTCGAACAGCCGCTTGGTCTCTTCGCCGCCCAACGCGGCGGTCGGCTCGTCGAGGATCAGCAGCTTTGCGTTCAGCGTCAGCGCCTTGGCGATCTCGACAAGCTGCTGGTTGGCGGTCGACAGCCCATCGACCTTGCGGGTGGGCGACACATCAAGGCCCAGCCGTTCCAGCCCGTGCTTCGCCTGCTGCGCCATGGCGCGCCGGTCGATCATCCCGGCGCGGCGCGGGTAGCGCCCGACAAAGACGTTTTCGGCGATGCTCAGATGCGGCAGCAGCATCAGTTCCTGATGGATCATGCCGACGCCCGCGTCGATCGCCCCCCCCGGATTGGCCGGGGCGTAGGGCTGGCCCTGCCATGTCATCTCGCCCGACGAGGGCGCGACGGTGCCGCTGATGATCTTGGACAGCGTTGATTTGCCCGCGCCGTTCTCGCCTAGAAGCGCGACCACCTCGCCCGGACGGACATCGATATCGATGCCGTGCAAGACCTGAATCGGCCCGTAGGACTTGCGGATATTGCGCAGCGACAGGATCGGAGCGGTCATGAGCATTGCCTTTCGCAGGTGTCGATAAGGGTGGCCGGTGCCGTGGTTACGGATGCTCGGCGACGTAGTCGGCCGCGTTCTCGGGCGTGGTCAGGAAGCCCGGCAGCAGCTGCTCGGCGGGCAGCTTTTCGCCAGCGGCCAGCTTGATGGCGCTGTCCACGGCAAGGCGACCGATGCCGCGCACCTGCTGGGTCGCGGTGGCGTCATAGCCCCCCTCGGCCAGAACCGGCAGCGCGGTGGTGTCGCCGTCAAAGCCGCCGATATAGACGCGGTGATCGATGTTCGACACTTTCACGCCCTGCATCGCGCCCATCGCCAGACCGTCGGCCTGACCAAAGATGATGCTGACCTTCGGGTTCGCCTGAAGCAGGTTCTGCGAGATATCAAGCCCTTCGGCCTGCGACCACTGGTTCGACCACTGCTGCGCCACCAGTTCGACGCCGGGGTTTTCCTCGATGGCCATCATGCAGCCCTTGGTGCGCTCGACCTCGGGGGTGGTGCCCTTCTGGCCGTGGATCATGATCATCTGGCCCTCGCCCCCGGCGAGAGAGATGATGTGCTTGCAGACCTCATAGGCCGACGCGGCGTTGTTGGTGGCGATGAAAGTATCGCCCGGCTCGCCTTCGGCGTTGCGGTCGACGTTGACGACGGGGATGCCTTGCGCCCGTGCCAGACGCGCCGGAACCGTCGCGGCGGCGGCGCCAGCGGGCAGATAGATCAGCGCGTCGATGTTCTGGGTCAGCAGATCCTGCACCTGGCTGACCTGTGTCGCACCATCGTTCTTGGCGTCGACGGTGATGACCTCGATGCCCTTTTCCTTGGCGTATTCCTCAACACCGATCTTGATCTGGTTGAAATAGTCGGCCTGCAGGTTGGTCACGGCAAGGCCAAGGCGCTTGACCTCGGCGGCCTCGGCGCTGAATGCGAACGCGGCCATGGCGGATGCTGCAAGCAGGGATGCCTTGAGTTTCATGGATGTCTCCTCCGGTCGTTTCGAAACGCTCCTCGCGTCTCGTCAGGGTGCCCCGCAGGGCAGTGGCCGGCGGGCGCGGGGCACCCGCCGGGAAAATTCAGCGCTTCTTGAAGGCTTCGGCAGCGACGGCGAGCGCGATGACCACGCCGATCACCACCGCCTGGGTAAAGGGCGACACGCCCAGCAGGTTCAGCCCGTTGCGCAGCACGCCGATGATCAGCACGCCGATGATGGTGCCGACGATGCCGCCCTGCCCGCCGCTCAGGCTGGTACCGCCGATCACCACCGCCGCGATGGTGTCGAGCTCATAGGTAAAGCCAGCGGTGGGCTGCACCGAGTCCAGCCGCATCGCCAGAACCACGCCGCCAAGCCCGGCCAGCACGCTGGACACCACATAGACGCCGACGGTCAGCAGATTGGTGCGAATGCCCGCAAGCCGCGCCACCTCGGGATTGCCGCCAATGGCATACAGGCTGCGCCCGGCAGAGCTGTAGCGCAAGAACACCCACCCCAGTGCGAACACCACCAGCATCACGGCAACGGTCGCGGTCAGAAAGCCGCCGTAACGGATGAAGGCCAGCATCGAGAACCACGCCGGAAAGCCGACGATCTGCTGGCCATCGGTGATCATGTTGGCAAGGCCGCGCGCGATCGACATCATCGCCAGCGTAGAAATAAAGGCGGGCACGTTGAACAGGGTGATCAACAGCCCCGACACCGCGCCGCTGGCCGCCGCGCAGGCCAGCGCCACCGCGATGCCGATGCCCAGCGGGTAGCCCGCGACATTGGCGACATATCCCATCACCATCATCGCCAGCGCCAGCACCGAGCCGACCGCAAGGTCGATGCCGCCGATCAGGATGACCAGCGTCATGCCCACCGCCATGATCCCCAGCACGGTGATCTGGTCGAGCACATTGAGCAGGTTGCGCAGGGTGAAAAACGAGTCGGTCGCAAAGGACAGGAAGATGCACAGCAGCACCAGCCCGATCAGGGGGCCAGTTGCCCCGCTCAGCGAGAACATGTCAGAAAGCCGCGGCCGCTCCGACGACGTGGATTGGGTCATGGTCATCCGATCCTCCTCCAAGGGTGCCCGATGGGCCTTCGGTGTAATGCATATTTATTCATGCATGATGGAAAATGCCTAATCCGACATAACCCCGCTGTCAAGCCATAGATGCACCTTAAATTCGCCGCAGCGCAGCGCCAGCTTCCGCTATCTCGGCAGCTTGACAGCGTCGGTTTTTGTATGTTTATATCTGCTGGAATATTTATTCACTCATGCAAGGGGATACCGAAATGGACACCCAAGACCTTCGCCGCATGGCGAACCAGATCCGGCAGCGCGACGTTCGGGCCGTCTTTGAGGCTGGGGCCGGACACATCGGCGGCGAGATGTCGGTCACCGATCTGCTGACGGCGCTGTATTTCGACATCATGAACGTCGATCCGGCCAACCCGTTGGACCCCAACCGCGACCGCCTTGTGCTCAGCAAGGGCCACACCGCGCTGGCGCTCTACATCACGCTGTCGAAAAAGGGCTTCATCCCCGAAGCGGAAATCGAGACCTTTCTGGCGCATAACTCCCGCCTCAATGGCCACCCCAACCGGGTCAAGGTTCCGGGGGTCGAAACCAACACCGGCCCGCTGGGCCACGGCCTGCCGGTTGCGGTTGGCATGGCCACGGCGGCCAAGCTGAACGGCGCGTCGTGGCGCAGCTTTGTCATCACCGGCGACGGCGAGATGCAGGAAGGCTCCAACTGGGAGGCGATCATGGCCGCCGCCCAGTTCAAGCTGGATAACCTGACGCTGATCATCGACCACAACCGCCTGCAGCAGGGCGCAAGGCTGGCCGACACCAACAACCTCGCGCCCATCGCGCCAAAGGTCGCCGCCTTCGGCTGGGCGGTCGAGGAAATCGACGGTCACGACATGGAGCAGATCACCCGCGCCCTGTCGGCAGACACGATCACCCAAGGCAAGCCCAAGTGCATCGTCGCCCACACCAACAAGGGTCAGGGCATCAGCTTCATGTCCGACAACGTCGCATGGCACCACAAGGTGCCCAGCGAAGACCAATACCGGCAGGCCATCGCCGAACTCGAGGAGGCCCTTCAATGAACATGCCCTTCAAGGACGCCAAACTGCACGATTGCCGCAATGCCTTTGTCGCCGCTCTGGAAGAGCTGGCCGAGGCGAACCGCGACATCGTCACCGTGTGCAACGATTCGGTCGGAAGCTCGAAGCTGGGCGGCTTCAAGGAAAAGTTTCCCGAACGGCTGATCAACGTCGGCATCGCCGAGCAGAACATGGTCGGCGTCGCGGCCGGGCTGGCCAATGGCGGCAAAATCCCCTTTGTCTGCTGCGCCGCGCCGTTCCTGACCGGCCGCGCGCTGGAACAGATCAAGGCCGATGTCGCCTACAGCCAGACCAATGTGAAACTGGTCGGGATTTCTTCGGGCATGGCCTATGGCGATCTGGGCCCGACGCATCACTCGATCGAAGATTTCGCATGGATCCGCGCCTTGCCGAACGTTGCGGTGATCGCTCCCGCCGATCGCATCGAAACCGATGCGGTGATCCGCTGGGCCGCGCAATATGACGGCGGCTGCTTCCTGCGCCTGAGCCGCGTCGGCGTGCCCGACCTGCTGCCCGAGGGCCATGTGTTCGAACTGGGCAAGGCCAACCTGCTGCGCGACGGCGCCGATCTGACGATCATCGCCAATGGCACGCTGGTGCACCGCGCCATGAGGGCCGCCGCCCTGCTGGCCGACAAGGGCATCGAGGCGCGCGTTCTGAACATGGCCAGCGTGCGCCCCATCGACGAAGACGCCATCGTGGCCGCTGCAACGGACACCGGCGCGATTGTGACCGTCGAGGAACACACCACCTTTGGCGGTCTGGGCTCTGCCGTGGCCGAAGTGGTGGTCGACAAGGCCCCGGTGCCAATGGCACGGCTCGGCGTGCCGGGGGTGTTTGCGCATACCGGCTCGGCAGAGCAGCTGCTCGATGATTTCGGCATGGCCCCCTCGGCCATCGCCAACAGCGCCGAAGCGCTGCTGAAACGGAAAGGCTAAGACCATGGAACGCGCCATTCTGGCAATCGACGAAGGCACCACGAATTCCAAGGCCGTGCTGGTGTCGCAAACCGGAGAGATCCTCGCCAGTGGCGCGTCCCCCGTCCCCACGCAATATCCCCAGCCCGGCTGGGTACAACAGGACGCCAATGCCATCTGGGCGGCGACGCAGAGCGCCATCAAGGCCTGCATCGCCGCCCGGCCCGATGTGCAGGTCTCGGCCATCGGCATTTCCAACCAGCGCGAATCGGTGTTGATCTGGGATCGCGCCACCGGTGCGCCTCTGGGGCCGGTGGTGACCTGGCAATGTCACCGCACCTCCGCTGCCTGCGAGGCGCTGAAGGCCGCTGGCCACGAGCCAGAGGTCATCGCCAGAACCGGCCTGCCGATCGACCCGATGTTCCCGCCGACCAAGGCGGCATGGCTGCTGAAACATCACGCCAGCGCGCCCGACATCTGCATCGGCACGGTGGACAGCTGGCTGATCTGGAACCTCTCGGGCGGTGCGGTGCACGCAACCGACCGGTCCAACGCCGCGCGCACCCAGCTGTTCAACCTCGCGCAAGGCACATGGGACGATGATCTTTGCGCACTTTTCGGCGTCGCGAAATCCATGCTGCCCGAGGTCCACGACAGCGCGCATGTCTTTGGCACCACCAAGGGCGCGGGCGTGCTGCCCGACGGCATCCCCATCGCCTCGGCCATCGGCGATTCCCACGCCGCGCTGTTCGGGCATGGCGCCTTTCACCCCGGAGACGGCAAGATCACCTTCGGCACCGGCTCTTCGGTGATGACCACTGTGCCCGATTTCATTGTGCCGCCCAAAGGCATCACCACCACCATCGCCTGGTCGCTGAACGGCCAGAGCACCTATGCCTTCGAGGGCAATATCCTTGTCTCCGCCTCGATCCTGCCATGGACACAGGCGCTGCTTGGCCTGCCCTCGGTCGATGCGCTGATGGATCTGGCGCAAACGGTCGACGATAGCATGGGCGTCACGCTGGTGCCCGCGCATGTCGGCCTCGGCGCGCCGCATTGGAACGCCGAGGCGCGCGGGCTGATCAGCGGCCTGACCTTCGGCGCGGGCCCGGCGCATGTGGCACGGGCGGCGGTCGAAAGCATTCCTTTTCAGGTGCGCGATGTGTTTGCCATCATGGCGCAGGCGGCGGGCGGCATCGGGCGGGTCTCGGTCGACGGAGGTCCGTCGCGCAACCGCTTCCTGATGGGGCTGGTCGCCGACATGCTGAACCACCCGGTCACCCCGGCACGCAGTACCGAAGCCTCGGCGCTTGGCGCGGCCCATCTCGCCGGGCTGGCAACCGGCCTGTGGCCGGACCTGAAGGCGCTGTCGCAACTGGAAAGCCGCGACGCCGACATCGCCCCGCAGATGGCCCCAACGCAGCGCGCGCAACGCCAGAGCGCATGGCACAAGGCAATTGCCCGCAGCATCCTTGACGTGTAGTGAATAAAAATTCACAGGCAACCTTGGCCGGGAGAATCCACAAATGTCGCGCCTGAACGAGCTGCGCATGATCGCGCGGGTGGCCCAGATGTATTACGTCGAAAAGCAGCGGCAGGCCGACATCGCGAAACACCTGCGCATGTCGCAGGCCACCGTGTCGCGAATGCTCAAGAAGGCGCAGGAAGAACAGATCGTGCGCACCACGGTCGTCGCCCCGTCGGGCACCTATGCCGAACTCGAGGCCGGCCTGCGTGAACGCTTCGGCCTGTCCGAGGCCATCGTCGTCGAATGCTCCGAAGACCGCGACGGCGCGATCATGGCCCGCATCGGCGAGGCCGCAGCGCATTTCCTTGAAGCAACGCTGCAACCGGACGAGATCATCGGCGTGTCAAGCTGGTCGGAAACCATCCTGCGCATGGTCGACAACATTCACCCGATGAAATCGGGCAAGGCGAAATACGTGGTGCAGACGCTCGGCGGCATGGGAGACCCGGCGGTCCAGACCCATGCCAACCAGCTCACCACTCGGCTGGCGCGGCTGACCGGCGCCGAGGCCCACCTGCTCAGCGCCCCCGGCGTGGCGCAATCGCGCGAGGCCAAGCTGGTTCTGCTGGGCGACCCCTATGTGCGGGAAACAATGGATCTTTTCAGCAAGATCACGCTGGCCATCGTCGGCATCGGCGCGATTGAGCCATCCTCGATGCTGGCGCGCAGCGGCAATGTCTTCTCGTCGCGCGAATTGTCCGATGTGACCGACGCAGGCGGGGTCGGCGACATCTCCTTGCGCTTCTTCGACAGCTCCGGTGACCCGGTACGCACACCGCTCGACGAGCGCGTGATCGGCATGTCTCTGGAAGAGCTGTCAAACGTTGAGCGGGTGATCGGCCTTGCGGGCGGCCAGTCCAAGACCGAAGCCATCCGCGGCGCGCTGCAGGCCGGTGTGCTCGACCTGCTCGTGACCGACAAGTTCACCGCCGCGCGACTACTCCGGAACGGTCCCGAGTCATAAAAACGCCCCGCCCCGCCGCGATGCCCGGCCTGCCTCCGGCGGGGATATTTAAGGCCAGAAGAAGCCATGGGCGCCGCGCACCGGTTTCTTCTGGCTTCAAATATCCCGGGGGGAGCGCGAAGCGCGGGGGGCTGGCCCCCCTCTGCCCACAGTCAAGGGTGAAGAGGCCCGGAGCAAAGCGCCCCGGACCCGTCAGCCTCAGGCGACGGCCTTTGCTGCGGCGGGCCGGTCCAGTTGCCCATGGAGCGCGGCAATCGACAGGGCTGCGCGGGCGGCCTCGCGTCCCTTGGTCACGAAATGCGTGCCAAAGAACCCTTCGTGCTCGGCGGTCGGTTGGAAGTGGTGCGGCGTCAGCGACACCGACAGCACCGGAACGCCGGTGTCGAGCCCGGCCTTCATCAACCCGTCGACCACCGCCTGCGCCACAAAGTCGTGGCGGTAGATGCCGCCATCCACGACAAGCGCCGCGCAGGCGATGGCATCGTAGTCACCGCTTTGCGCCAGTTTGCGCGCCAGAAGCGGCATTTCGAAGGCGCCCGGCACCTCGAAGACATCGACGGGCGCAGTCACGCCGGCGTCTTTCAATTCGGCAAGGAATCCTTCGTGCGCGCGGTCGACGATATTGGCGTGCCAACGCGCCTTGATGAAGGCAAACTTGGGGGATTTTGTCATAACTCTGGTCCTTTCCGCATGACAGAATCCCAGAGCGTCGAAGCACGGCGCCAAATGGCCCCGCCCCCCCTTCTCTACCATCCGGACTTTCACCGTCGGCCCCGGAGTTCCACCGGATCTGCTGACCCATCGTCTATGATGGCGCTCGCGGGCTGTCACCGCCGGTGGGGAATTGCACCCCGCCCTGAGAATTCCCCAGATCTGGAATCGCTGCACCGCAAGGTCAAGTCGTTTTCCTGCGAATGATTGCTGAAAATGCTCTGACGCCCAGCCAGACGGCATTTTTGCGCATCAGGTGACCGCGACAACTGGCTCACCGGCGAATTCCGTCTCGTGCAGCATCATCGCGGCCCCAAGCGCTACCCCTTCGGGCCCGACTTCCGACAGGATCAGCCGTGGCCCCGGCGTCTGTTCGAGCAGGTTGCGCGACAGCGCCTCCTGCACCAGCTTTTCGCTGCGGGCGAACAGCGTGCCGACGCGCCCGCCAATCACCACCGTCGCGGGATTGAGCAGCGTGGTGACAATCGCCAGTCCGCGCGCCAGCTGCCAGGACCAGTCCTCGAGCACCTGCCGGGCGGCCTTGTCGCCGGTATCGAGCGCGTCGAGATATTCGGCAAGATGCGCCGCCTGCCCGCCAAGCGTCTGGAACCGCGACAGAACCGCCTGCCGCGCCACGTAGCTTTCGAAACTGCCCCGGATCGCGGTCAGATTACAAAAGCCCGCCTCGCCGATCGGCATATGGCCGAGTTCGCCAGCGATACCCCCCACGCCTTCGAGGATGCGCCCCCCGGTCATGATGCACCCGCCGACGCCATCGTCGAGCAGCACGAAGACCGCCTCATCCAGCGATTCCGGCCCCCGATGCAGCGAGCGCGCCGCCAGCGCAAAGGCGTTGGCGTCATTCACAAGGCGACGCACCGGCAGCGCCCCCAGCCGGTCCTGCAGCATCTCCTGCACCGCAACACCGACCCAGCCGAGCGGCGGCGCGCGCAGCACCCGCCCATCCAGATCGACGATCCCCGGCACCGCGACATTGACCCCGGCGACGATCGACGGGTCCTTGAGCGTTGACAGGTAATCCTCGACCATGACGCCGATGCGCTCGACCACGGTGCCCGGATCGGCCGGGCGGCTGGGCACCCGCTCTTCGCGCAGATAGCGCGAGCGGCCCCGGTAATCGACCGCCGCCACCCGCAGAAAGCTCGCGCCGATATCGGCGCCAAGGTAATGCGCGTGATCCGGGTTCAGGCGCAGGCGGATCGACGGCCTGCCCGTGCGGCTTTCGCGCCACTGGCCGGAATCGTCGATCTCCTGCACGCGGCCTTCGTCGAGCAGCGAGGCGACGATGCTGGAGGAGGTCGAGCGCGTCATCGACAGCGCGCGGGCAAGATCGGCGCGGCTCATCGAGCCGGTTGCCGCAAGGCATTCCAGCGCCCGCATTTCGTTCATCCGCCGCAGCACCACAGGCCCTGCCATGACGCTTTCCTCCGCGTTCAAATCCCCCCGTCCGTGCCCCGCCGTCCGTGGTTGACAAGTATTACACAATATGTTTGTTTTGCAACCAAACAAACTGGCGACCCGGATGGAGAGACGGATTCGCCAATACCCATGAGGAGGAGATCATGGCTCTCGGAAAATCGGCTCGGCTGCTGGCGACAGTGGCCGCTTGTGGACTTGCGACCGGCGCTTCTGCGGCGGATGTCGAAGTCCTGCACTGGTGGACTGCTGGCGGCGAAGCCGCGGCGCTCAACGTGCTGAAAGAAGATCTCGCCGGCCAGAGCGTCGGCTGGGAAGACATGCCCGTAGCCGGCGGGGGCGGCGCGGCCGCGACCACCACGCTCAAGGCCCGCGTTGCCGCCGGCAACCCGCCGACCGCCGCGCAGCTGCTTGGCATGTCGGTGCGCGAATGGGCGCAGGAAGGCTCGCTTGGCGACATCACCGCGCTGGCGGATGAGGGCAACTGGGCCGACGTGCTGCCGCAGGCCGTAGTCGATTTCGCCACCTATGACGGCAAGTGGGTTGCGGCGCCGGTCAACATCCACCGCCCGAACTGGCTGTGGATCAACGCCGCGATCTTCGAAGAAAACGGCCTGACCCCACCCACCACATGGGAAGAGTTCAACACCGTCGCCGCCGCGCTTCAGGAAAAGGGCATCACCCCGCTGGCGCATGGCGGCCAGCCCTGGCAGGACGCCACCGTCTTCGATGACGTGGTGCTGGGTCTTGGCGGCGCCGATTTCTACCGCAAGGCGATCATCGAGGCCGACCTCGACGCGCTTGGCTCTGACACCATGGTTCAGGTCTTCGACCAGATGCGCACCCTGCGCGGTTATGTCGATGACAACTTCTCGGGCCGTGACTGGAACCTTGCCACCGCGATGGTGCTGAACGGCGAAGCCGCGATGCAGCTGATGGGCGACTGGGCCAAGGGCGAAATCATCCGCGCCGACATGGTGCCGGGTGAGGACATCCTGTGCATTCCCGCGCCGGGCACCGCCGGGTCCTACCTGTTCAACACCGACTTCTTCGCCTTCTTCGACGTGACCGGCGACATGAAGGCGGCACAGGACGCGATGGCCAATTCGGTCATCTCGCCGGAATTCCAGCACGCTTTCAACAAGGTCAAGGGCTCGATCCCGCCGCGCACCGACGTGGACATTTCCGACTATGACGCCTGCGCCCTCAAGGCCAAGGACGACATCGCGGAAGCCTCGGCCAATGATGCCCTGCTGGGCAGCCTCGCCCATGGCCATGCCCAGACCTCGTCCGTGCAGCGCGCCATCTTCGACGTGGTGACCGAGCATTTCAACTCGGACATGTCGTCGGAAGACGCCGTGGAAGAACTGGTGCTGGCGGTCGAATCCGCCTCGATCTGATCTGACACCCCACAAGGACCGGCGGCGCCCACGCTGGCGGTCCTCTCTGCCTCAAGACAACCCACCCGGAGGTCATCGTGGCCGCTCACCCCGCCCCGTCGGCGAGGGCAAGGTTGCGTGTGCTCTTGCCGCGCCTCGTTCTCAGCCCGTCGCTCGCGCTTGTCGCGTTCTTCGTCTATGGCTTCATCGCCTTCACCACCTATCTCAGCTTTTCCGACAGCAAGATGCTGCCGAGTTACGGCTGGGTCGGGTTCCAGAATTACGAGACGCTGTTTTCCCTGCGCATGTGGGATATCGCGGTCACCAACCTCGCGATCTTCGGCATCCTGTATATCGTGATCTGCTCGTTCCTCGGTCTGATGCTGGCGATCCTGCTCGACCAGCACATCCGCGCCGAAGGCTTCATCCGCACCGTGTACCTGTATCCGATGGCGCTCAGCTTCATCGTGACGGGCGTGGCGTGGAAATGGTTCCTCGATCCGGGCATCGGGCTGGAAGCCGTGATGCATGACTGGGGCTGGACCAGTTTCGAATTCCGCTGGATCAAGGATCGCGACATGGCGATCTATACCATCGTCATCGCGGCGGTCTGGCAGACCAGCGGCTTTGTCATGGCGACCTTCCTTGCTGGCCTGCGCGGCATCGACAGCGAGATGCTCAAGGCCGCCCGCGTCGATGGCGCCGGAACCTTTGCCGTTTACCGGCGCATCGTCATCCCGCAGCTGCGCCCCGCCTTCCTGTCGGCGTTCGTGGTCTTGGCGCATATGGCGATCAAATCCTATGATCTCGTGGTCGCGCTGACCAATGGCGGGCCCGGCAACGCCACCGCCGTGCCGTCGACCTTCATGTATTCCTACACCTTCACCCGCAATCAGATGGGCATCGGGGCGGCCTCGGCGGAAATCATGCTGCTGACCATCGCCGCCGTGATCATCCCCTACCTGTGGTCCGAACTGAAGGAGGACAAGCGATGACCCTGCGCCCCGCCCGCATCCTTCTTTACGCCATTCTGGGGCTGTTCTGCCTGTATTACCTGCTGCCGCTTTACGTGATGCTGGTGAATTCGGTGAAACCCCTACAGGAAATCACCTCGGGCGGCATGATGGAACTGCCGCAGGTCTGGACCCTTGCGCCATGGCACAATGCCTGGTCGCAGGCGCAGGTCGGCGTCGAGGCAACCGGTCTCAAGCCCTATTTCCTCAACAGCTTCCTGATGGTGGTGCCCGCCGTGACGATTGCCACGGTGCTTGGCGCGCTCAACGGCTACGTGCTGACGAAATGGCGCTTTCGCGGCGATACCATCCTGTTCGGCCTGATGCTGTTCGGCTGCTTCATCCCGTTCCAGATCGTGCTGATCCCGATGGCCCGCAGCCTTGGCTTTCTCAATCTTTCGGGCACCGTGACCGGCCTTGTCTTCGTGCATGTCGTCTATGGCATCAGCTTTTCCACGCTGTATTTCCGCAACTATTATTCCGCCTTCCCGACGGAACTGGTGCGCGCGGCGGAAATCGACGGGGCTGGGTTCTTTACCATCTTCTGGCGCATCCTCGTGCCCAACTCGGGCCCCATCGCGGTGGTCTGCGTGATCTGGCTGTTCACCAATATCTGGAACGACTTCCTGTTCGGGGCCTCGTTCAGCGATTTCAGCAGCCAGCCGATGACCGTCGCGCTCAATAACCTCGTGCAAAGCTCGACCGGCGAAAAAGAATACAACGTGCATTTCGCCGGGGCCATCATGGCCGCTTTGCCCACTCTGTTTGTCTACATCGTCGCCGGGCGCTTCTTTGTGCGCGGGCTGATGTCCGGCTCCGTGAAAGGATGACCTGATGACCCAGGCATTTCTCAACATCGACAAGGTCACCAAGGCCTATGGCGCAGTGCAGGTGCTCAACGAGACCAACATCGCCGTGCAGAAGGGGGAATTCCTCGTGCTGGTCGGCCCCTCGGGCTGCGGAAAGTCGACCCTGCTGAACATGATCGCCGGGCTGGAAAACATCACCTCCGGCGAGGTGAGCATCGACGGGCGTGTGGTCAACGACGTGCCGCCCGCCGATCGCAACATCGCCATGGTGTTCCAAAGCTATGCGCTTTATCCCAACATGACGGTGCGCGGGAACATCTCGTTCAGCATGGAAATGCACAAGGTTCCCAAGCCCGAGCGCGAAGCCAAGATCGCGCAGGTGGCCGAGCTGCTGCAGATCACCCACCTGCTCGATCGCAAGCCGGGGCAGCTGTCGGGCGGCCAGCGCCAGCGCGTTGCCATGGGCCGGGCGCTGACCCGCGATCCGGCGGTGTTCCTGTTCGACGAGCCGCTGAGCAACCTCGACGCCAAGCTGCGCGTCGACATGCGCACCGAGATCAAGAAGCTGCACCAAAAGCTGGGCACCACCATCGTCTACGTCACCCATGATCAGGTCGAGGCGCTGACCCTGTCGACCCGCATCGCGGTGATGTTCGGCGGCGACGTGCAGCAGCTGGGCACCCCCGAAGAGGTCTACAACAACCCCGCCAACATGTTCGTGGCCGGGTTCATGGGCTCGCCCGCGATGAACCTGTTCCCCGCCGAGCTGATCGAGCTGAACGGCACGGTCGGGGTCAGGGTGGTGACGGCGGGCGGGTTCATCACCCTGCCCTTCCCGCATGGCGCGCATCTCACCGATCAGATCGGCCGCGAGATCGTTCTCGGCGTGCGCCCGGAATCGATGACCGACCCCGAAAGCGCCGACCACGACAGCCATTGCCTTGAACATGTCGATCTGCCGGTCGAACTGGTGGAAACCACCGGGGCCGACAGCTTTGTCACCATCCTTCTGGGCGGCAAGGAATGCATCGGACGTTTCCGCGGCAAATCGACCGCCACCGCCGGGCAACTGACCCATGTCACCTTCGACATGACCCGCGCCGTCGCCTTCGATCCGAAAACCGAACAGCGGCTGGCCTGATGTTTGCCCTGCCCGAAACACTGGTGGATCGCGTGGTCTCCCTCCAGGGAGACCGCCGGCGCATCGTCGCCGTAGTCGGCGCGCCCGGATCGGGCAAGTCGACGCTGGCCGAGGCCCTGGCCGAGGCGCTGAGCGCGCAGGGCATCAGCGCCGCCGTGCTGCCGATGGATGGCTTTCACTACGACGACGCGCTGCTGGAGGCGATGGGCCTGCGCCCGCGCAAGGGCGCGCCGGAAACCTTTGACGTGGCGGGCTTCTCGCAACTGCTGACCCGGCTGCGCGCCAATGACGAAGATCAGGTCTGCGTGCCGGTCTTCGACCGGGCGCTGGAAATCTCGCGCAATGCCGCGCGGATGATCCCGTCATCGGTCGAAATCCTCATTGTCGAGGGCAATTACCTGCTGCTCGACGCCCCCGGCTGGCGCGATCTACGCAAGCATTACGATGTCTCGGTGATGCTCGACGTCCCCGAGGCCAAATTGCGCGCCCGCCTGTGGAAGCGCTGGCAGGATCACGGCATTCCCGAAGCCGAAATTCCCGCCAAGGTCGAAGGCAACGATTTGCGCAACGCCCTCACCGTTCTGACCCAGTCGCTGCCCGCGGATCTGACGATCCCGCAGCCCTCCCCCACGCTCTGAAAGACCCCCATGACCAACTTCTCCTCCCCCGGTTTTGCCGACAAAGGCCCGATCCTCGTCACCGGCGCATCCGGTGGCATCGGCGGCGCCACCGTGCGCCAGCTGGTCGCCGCTGGCGCCACCGTCATCGCCAATGGCCGCAACGAAGAGGCGCTGGCCGAGCTGGCAAAGGACACCGGCTGCCGCACCCTGCCCTTCGATTTGACCTGCGAAGATTCGGTCAAAGCTGCGCTGGAAGGGCTCGACCTCTGGGGCGTGGTGAACTGCGGCGGCTGGGGCGGCGAAATCGCCACCCCGATGGAAACCGACATCAGCGTCTTTGACAAGGTCATGGCGATCAACGCCCGCGGCGCGCTGCTGGTCACCAAATATGCCTCGCAGACCATGGTCGCCGCAGGCAAAGGCGGCGCCATCGTCAACGTCTCGTCGCAAGCCTCGCTTGTAGGGCTGCGTGGGCACATCTCATATGGCTCGTCCAAGGCGGCGCTCGACAACATCACCCGCGTCTCGGCGCTGGAACTGGGCGAATACAACATCCGGGTCAACGCGGTGAACCCGACGGTGGTCATGACCCCGATGTCGGCCTGGTACTGGGGCCGCCCCGAAGTGCAAGGCCCGTTCCTTGACACCATGCCGCTGCACCGCTGGGCCACCGAAGACGAGATCGCCGCGCCCATCGTCTTTCTGCTGTCGGACGGCGCGTCGATGATTTCGGGCATCACCCTGCCCATCGACGGCGGTTTCACCGCGGTTTGATCGCGGCGCGGCGCGGGGTTGCCCGCGCCGCAGGGCATGTTACCTCTGGCGGGACAACCCATGAGAGGTACCATGACCGACAGCCCCATCGACCCAAGCCTTCTCGACCGCCTCGCCGACGTGGCGGTGCACACGGGGCTGAACCTTCAGCCCGGCCAGCAGCTTATCATCACCGCCCCGGCCGAAGCCCTGCCCTTGGTGCGCCGCATCACCGTGGCGGCCTACAAGGCCGGCGCCGCGCTGGTGACCCCGATCCTGAGCGATCCTGAACTGACCCTCGCCCGCTTTGCCCATGGCAGCGACAACGGCTTCGACAGCGCGGCCGACTGGCTCTTTTCCGGCATGGCCGACGCCTATGCCAACGGCGCCGCCCGCCTCGCCATCGTCGGCGAAGACCCGATGCTGCTCTCCGAAATGGACCCGGCCAAGGTGTCACGCGCCGGCAAGGCAACCTCGAGTGCCTACAAACCGGCGCTGGAAAAGATCTCGAACTTCGAGATCAACTGGTCCATCTGCTCTTATCCCGGCCTCGCATGGGCCAAGCGCATGTTCCCCGAGCTTCCCGAAACGCAGGCCCAGCAAAAGCTGGCCGAAGCGATCTTTGCCGCCTCGCGCGTAGATCGCGACGATCCCGTCGCCGCATGGGCCGAACACAACGCCGCGCTCAAGACCCGCAGCAGCTGGCTCAACGAACAGCGCTTTGCCGCGCTGCATTTCAAAGGCCCCGGCACCGATCTGACAATCGGTCTGGCCGACGATCACGAATGGCACGGCGGCGCCGCCCCGGCCCAGAACGGCGTGACCTGCAACCCCAACGTGCCCACCGAAGAGGTCTTCACCACGCCCCACGCCCACAAGGTCAACGGCACGGTGCGCAGCACCAAACCGCTGTCCCATCAGGGCAGCCTGATCGACGGCATCGAGGTCACCTTCACCGATGGCAAGATCACCGAAGCCAAGGCCGACAAGGGCGGCGACATCCTGCGCGAGCTGATCGCGACCGACGACGGCGCCTCGCGCCTCGGAGAGGTCGCACTGGTGCCCCATGGCTCGCCGATCTCGCAATCGGGGCTGCTGTTCTACAACACGCTCTTCGATGAAAACGCCGCCTGCCACATAGCCCTTGGACAATGCTACTCGAAATGCTTCGTCGACGGCGCCTCCCTGACCCCCGAAGAGATTGCAGCCAAAGGCGGCAACTCCAGCCTGATCCACGTCGACTGGATGATCGGCGGGCCAGACACCGACATCGACGGCCTCACCGCGGACGGCACGGCGGTACCGGTTTTCCGCAAAGGCGAGTGGGCCTGACGCCTCACTGATCCCGGAAACCAACACCAGACCGCAAAATCCGGCCTGCCTCCGGCGGGGATATTTAGAGCCAGAAGAAACCAGAGCGCAGCGCCCCTGTTTCTTCTGGCCTCAAATATCCCGGGGGGTGAGGCCGTAGGCCGAGGGGGGCAGCGCCCCCCTTGCCGCGTCAGCCAGCCAACACCACACCTTCATATCTGAATCGGTACAACCGAGCGGACCCTCGCCCGGCGAAAACGTATGCCGGAGAGAACTTAACTCAGGTACCTTGGCTTCGAACCCCCGTGTTTCGCGAGGTTCTGTTAAGGTTGCTCGCGCAGGCCTCGTCTTCAGATTGGAAGGCGCACAAACGGTTAAACGGACTCTATCGCACCGGCAGCGCCGCATTCGCGGTGATCCCGCGTCCGCCCGAAGAGCCCAGAACCTGTACCAGCCCCCCGGCTGCCCCCCACTATTGCGGCGAAGGCGGCTAGCGTCGCCTCGGCCGGAACCTCGAATGACTGCATCTCGCATGCCGGCTTCGGAGGCGCGGGCGTCCTTGATGCGAACACCCGCCGCACGCCCGGTCAGGCCTGCGGGCTTGCATGGCGCGGATGTTTGCCGTCTGCGCCCTCCTTCACCTGAAACACCGCGAGATACAGCGCCGGAGCAAAGACCAGCGTGATCACCGTACCTGCGATGATGCCGCCCATCATGGCAAAGGCCATCGGCCCCCAGAAGATCTGCCGCGAAATCGGAATCAGCGCCAAGGATGCCGCCGCAGCCGTCAGCAGGATGGGGCGGGCGCGCGCGTCCGAGGCTTCGAATACCGCGTCCCAGGCGGGGCGGCCTTCGACGCGCAGGGTCTGGATTTCGTCGACGAGGATGATGGCGTTGCGGATCAGGATGCCGATCAGCGCCAGCACCCCAAGGATCGCCACAAAGCCAAGCGGCGCGCCGGACGGCAGCAGCGCTGCCACCACCCCGATCAGGCCCAGCGGCGCGACGCAAAGCACCACGAACGCCAGACGGAAGCTTTGTACCTGCACCATGATCAGCGTCAGCATGATCAGCATCATCAGCGGCACCACAGCGGCAATTGGCGCCTGACTGTCGGTCGAGCTTTCGACGGTGCCGCCGATCTCGACCGCATAGCCCGCCGGCAGCGCGTCCGAGAAGGCCGCGATGGCGGGCACCAGATCGCCGACGATGGTCGCCGGCTGGGTGGGGCCTTTGATCGCGGCGCTGACGGTCACCGTGGGTCGACGGTCGCGCTGATGCACCACCGGCTGTTCGACGCCCCAGTCAAAGCGCGCCACCGCCCGCAGCGGAATCGCCCGCCCGTCGCCCGCCGACAATTGCAGCCCCGGCAAGCCCTCGACCGTGCCCCGCGACGAGGCATCGCCGCGCGCCAGAATATCCACCAGATACTCACCATCGCGCAGTTCCGTCACCGTGGCGCCATCGTAGATCGCCGCCAGCGCCCCGCCGATATCGGATTGCGAGATCCCGAGGCGCCGCGCCTGATCCTCGAGGATCTGCACCCGCACCACGCGGCTTGGCTCGTTCCAGTTCAGCACGATGCTGTCGAGCCGCCCGTCCTGCGCCATCACCGCCGCCAGCGCGCGCGCATGATCGCGCAGCGCGGCGACATCCGGCCCGCTGATCCGGTATTGCACCGGGCGCCCCACCGGCGGCCCGATTTCCAGCAGCTTGACGAAGATATCCGCCCCCGGAAACTCCCGCAGCGCCAGCGTGTCGAGATCGGCGCGCAGCGCATCGCGCGCATCGGTCGACGGGGTCTGGATCACGATCTGCCCCATGTTCGACGTCGGCGTCGGCACGTCATAGGACAGCAGGAACCGCGGCGCGCCGCGCCCCACGTAGGTCGACCAGAACTCGGCCCGCTCGTCGCCCTCCAGCGCCGCGGCAAAGCGCGCCATCTGCGCCGAGGTTTCGGCAATCGTGCTGTTCTGCGGCAGGGTGAAATCGACCACCAGTTCGGTGCGATCTGAGCTCGGAAAGAACTGCTGCTCGACAAAGCGCATGCCGAACACAGACATCCCGAAGGTCAGCACCGTCAGCAGAATCGTCGCCCAGCGGTGCCGCATCGCCAGCAGCAGCAGGCCGTGAAAGCGTCGCCGCAGCCAGCCCGGCCCGGAATCGTGATGCTTCATCTTGGCAGACAGGAAGGTGACCCCCAGCAACGGCGCGAACAGCACCGCCACCACCCAGCTGACCACCAGCGACACCGCGATCACCACGAACAGCGAAAAGGTGAATTCCCCCGCCGCCGAATCGTTCAGCCCGATGGGAATGAACCCGGCCACCGTGACCAGCGTTCCCGTCAGCATCGGAAAGGCGATCGAGGTCCATGCATAGCTCGCCGCCCGCGTCAGGCTTTCGCCCTTTTCCAGCCGCGAGATCATCGTCTCGATGGCGATCATCGCATCATCTACCAGCAGCCCCAGCGCGATGATCAGCGCCCCCAGCGAAATCCGCTGCAGCGTGAAGCCAAGCTCGTTCATCACCACGAAGGTGATCGCCAGCACCAGCGGGATCGCCACCGTCACCACCAGCCCGGCCCGCAGCCCGAGCGAGACAAACGACACCGCCAGCACGATCACCACCGCCTCGGCCAGCGCCTTGAGGAAATGGCCCACCGCCTCGTCCACCACATGCGGCTGGTCGGCCACCTGCGCGATGTCGATGCCAACGGGCATCGACGCCTGCGCCGCATCCATCACCGCGCTCAGCGCCTCGCCGAATTTCAGGATGTTGGCGCCCTCGCGCATGCCCACCGACAGGCCGATGGCGTCCTGCCCCATGTAGCGGAACAGCTCGGAGGGCGGGTCTTCGTAGCCCAGCCGGATCTCCGCGACATCGGCCAACCGGAAGAACCGGTCATCGACGCGAAGCGAAATGTCGCGCAGGCTCTGCGTGCCCTCGAAGGCGCCCGAGACCCGCACCAGAACCCGCTCCGGCCCGGCCTCGATCACCCCCGACGGGGTGATGGCGTTCTGCGCCGCCAGCGTTTGTTGCACCTGCTGCTGGTTCAGCCCCAGCGCCGCCAGCCGCTCGGTCGAGAATTCAAGGTAGATGACCTCGTCGCGGGTGCCGAAAATCTCGACCTTACCGGCATCGGGCAGCGCCTGCACATCGCGACGCACCTCTTCGACCTGTTCGCGCAGCTCTCGCGGGGAAAAGCCATCGGCGGTAAAGGCAAAGATGTTGCCATAGACGTCGCCAAAGCTGTCGTTAAAGCTGAACCCTTGAAATTCATGAGGAAATTCCCCCTGAATATCCGCCATCATATTGCGGACCTGCTGCCAGATGCGCGGCAGCTGGTCGGCCTTGGTGGTGGGCAGCAGTTCCAGATAGACCACCGCGCTGCCCGGCCGCGTGACCGAGCGGGTATAATCCAGCTCGTCGAGATCCTCGAGTTCCTTCTCGATGCGGTCGGTGACTTGATCGAGCGTATCCTGCACCGTCGCGCCGGGCATCGCGGCGCTGATGATCATCGTCTTGATGGCAAAGTTCGGGTCTTCCTCGCGGCCAATCTCCACATAAGCCAAGGCCCCGGCCAGCAGCGACACCGCCATCAGGAACCACACGAATGACCGGTGCCGCAGCGCCCAGTCCGACAGGTTGAAACGGCTCATTCCGGGATCCTTTCTCCGACGGGCTGGCCGTCTTGCAGCGAATGGATGCCGCGTGTGATCACTTCATCCCCCTCGCTGATTCCATTTGTGATCACAGCGTAGCCCATCAGGCTGCCCGCCACCGTCACCGAGGTCAGCTGCGCGGTCGCGCCCCCTGCCCCGCGGCTGACCCGCCAGACCTTGTCGTCGAGGATCGCGGCTTCGGGCAGGGCAATGGCGCTTTGCCCGTCCCCCTGCGGGCGAGCCCGCGCCAAGGTGCCGATACGGAAGGCATCGGGCGGCTCGATCAGCGCCAGATGGGCGCGCCGGGTGCGGGTGCTTTGCGCCGCCACCGGTTCGATCCGGTCCAGCGTCGCAACACTGGTGATCGACGGCTCGGAGATCAGCTGCACGTCGAACAGCGCGCCGGGGTCCAATCGCATGGCGTCGGCCTCGGACAGATCGATCAGCATTTCGCGCTGCGTCAGCCCCGACACCTGCACCACCGGATCGCCCGCCGCCAGCGTGTCGCCCTGATCGGCATAGGTAGCGGTGACGATGCCATCCTGCGGCGCGCTCAGCGTTGCCAGCCCCAGCAGGTCTTCGGCCTGCGCGCGCTGCGCCTGCGCCTGCGTCAGCGCCGCCTCGGCGGCGGCAAGCGCCCGCGTCGCATTGTCGAGCGTCACCTGCGTTTCCACCCCGCGCGCCTTGAGCGTTTCGGCCCGGTCCCGCGCATCGCGCGCTGACGAGGCATTGGCCTCGGCCACCGACACCCCCGCCTCGGCGGCGCGCAGCCGCGCCGTCAGCTCTTCTGGATCGAGCCGCGCGAGCACATCGCCCTTGGCCACCCGATCCCCAAGCCGGGCCGGACGTTCGGCCACCGTGCCGATCATCGGAAAGCCAAGATCAACCGCGATGCGCGCCGCGATCGGCCCGACGAAATCGGGCTGCGGCAGCGACTGGCGCGCGACAATGACGCTGACCACCGGACGGGGCGTTTGGGTTTGGTCAACCTCTTCCTGCGCCATCAGCGGCAGCGCGGCCAGATTGGTCAGGATCACAAGCAGGGTGGCCAGCAGTCTCATTCCCCCTCCTCCGCGCTCAGGGTGTTCACGTCGATGACATTGCGGCCGGGAAACAGCAGCTGCGCCCCCTGCCCCACGATGCGGTCGCCCGGGCTCAGCCCGTCCGAAACCGTAAGATATTGCGTGGCGAAGCTGTCGATGGTCACCGGCACCAGATCCACGTCGCCCTCTGGCGTCAGACGCCAGACCGCGGGCGCATCGCCGATGGCGCTGAGCGCCTGCCACGGCAATTGCACCACCTCGCCCTCTGCCTCGAAGCTCACCTCGCCGCGCACCGCCTCGCCAAGGTCGAGCCGAGCCGGAGGATTGGGGATGGCGACCTTGACGGCCACGGTGCCGGTGTCCGAGGCCACCAGCGGCGAGACCTCGCGGATGGTGCCGGTAAAGATGTCGTCTGGCTCATTTAGGGTGTGCAGCGTCACCGTGGCCGCGCCGATGGATTTGGTCAGCAGCACCTCGGGAACGTCAAACACCGCCTCCATGTCGCCGCCAAGCGCAAGGTCGAACACCGGCTGGGCGGCGCCGACCACCTGCCCGTCCTCGGCCAGCCGGTCGATGATCGTGGCCTCCTGAGGCGCGCTGAGGGTGGTGTCGCGCAGCGCCTTCTGCGCCTGTTCCAGCTCGGCCTGCGCCCGGGCAAGCGCACCGGCGGCGGCCTTCAGACTGTCTTCGGCGGCATCGCGTTCGGCGCGGGTGGTGGCCCCGCGTTCGAACAGCGCGTCCAGCCGGGTGAAATCGCCCTGCGCCTGCGTTTCATCGGCCTGCGCCGAGGCCAGCCCAGCCTCGGCCGATCGCAACGCCTGCTGCTGCTGCACCGGGTCGAGACGGGCGAGGACATCTCCGGCGGCGACCCTGTCGCCTTCGCGCACGAGAACCTCGATCAGCCGTCCGGCAACCGGGAAGGCGGCGGCGATCTCGTCCCGCGCCGCGATCTCTCCGGTCAGCGCGTAGGTGCGCAGCGGAAGAACGGCGGTGGCAGTGACGATCTCGACAGGCAAGGGGTCGGCGGCTTGCACCGCGCTGCCGAGGCAGGCCGCAAGGAGGCAAAGAGGGGCAAGGCGCGGCATGGTAACCTCCTGTCAGGATTCACGTGGCATAGTCCTAGCGTGACCGCGGGTCAGGGCAACAGGGCAAACTTTGCGTCAAATCGCAGCGCTTCGCAGTCAGTTCGTGGGATCAAGCCCGTCGAAGGCGCCCGGCGACAGCTCTTCCCAGAACGCCGCGATGGCCTCGGCATTCAGGGCAGACATCCAGGCGTGGCGTTCGAAATCTTCGCGGGCGGCACCTTCGAGCCGCGCCATGAACAGGCGCTTGTCCGCGTCGCGCTGGGTGGGCGTGCGGGCGGCGGCAAGCTCCTTGATCCGGGCGAGGCGTCTTGCGCGGGCGGTGACCGGAGCAGGGGTCGGTGCAGGGTTTCGCGGCGAAACCTCCTTGCCGTAATCTTCGGACAGCGCCTTTGTCAGGTAGCCGACCGGGTTCGATACACCGGCCTGACCCGCGACATAATCGAGCTTCTGGCGCACATAGGTTTCCCCGTGCTGGCCCATCCATTGCCGCGCCAGCCGGTCCGAGACCCCAAGCGCCTTGAGCCGCGCATAGACCGGGGCATTGCGGAACCCCTCGCCATCGTCGAGATCGAGGATCGCCAGCTGCGGATTTTCGGCGATGCGAAAGCGGATATCGGTCACCGCGCGGCCCATCTTGCGCAGCTCTGGTGTCACCACGATGTTCGAGGTCTTGTTCACCTCGGCCACGGCGGGTTTGATGATCTTGGCGTTCAGATGCTTGAAGGTCTCGTAATAAGGGCTGTCGGACACCCCCATCAGCCGACGGAACAGATCCAGAGACCACCATCCGGTCGAGCCGGTCCGCACGAAACGGTAGCAATTCTCGTATAGCGCCAGCGCGTGCCCGGAGGTGAACCGGCGCTGGATGTTGAGGTTGATCAGCGCAAACACCTTGGGGTCGTGCAGCTTTTCCGCCAGCGCCGGGGAATAGGCGTATTCGCAGATTCCGCCCTTGAGCTTGGCATAGCTCAGCAGCGCCGAAACGCCCCATTCCTGCCGCCCCTCCTCATCCAGCATATCCCATTCCGCCACCGTCTCGGCGAGCCCTCGCAAGGACGCCTTCAGGGTTTCCATGTCATTCGAATTGTACCCGATCATCAGGCACAGCGTGCGCGCATCGATCTGGTGCCGAGTTTGCGTGGTGATGGTGTCATAGGCGTTAAGCAGCAGAACGTTGCTCAGCTTGCGCTGCAACAGCGTCAGCTTGCCGGACACATGGATCGCCGCGACGTGTTTCTTGACGGCGCCGCGGCGCAGGGGGCCCGAAAGCCTGTCGCGCGGAATATCCGCCGGGTTGCCTGCCTCGTCCATCGCACCCTCGTCCGTACTGCCGATCATGCCCATCTGCGGGGCAGGGCCTTGTCGGCGAGTCGCCCTAGCCCGGTTGCCCAGAGTATCCCCCGAAAGGTATCCGCTGGCAAGCGTCCCTCTGGCACCTATACGCCCGCCGCTCCCCATCCCGCAGACGGGTACCCAAGGCCGGCATCCCTGTCACAAAGGTATCCATTTGCAGGAAAGGCCACATCTGAGCCCAAGATGATTCGTGCCAGCAAGGCTCTAACACGGGTCAAAGCAGCGCTTTTGCCCAGTCTGCCCGCTACAAACCCGAGAATCGGCACCCTTTCTCCTGCAAACGGGTGCCTGTTGCCCCGAAAACGGATACCCAGCGCCCTGTATACTGGTCCCTTGGACCATGTTATCTAATTGTAAATATTTATCTCTATCGTCCTTAAAGACTCTAAAGATCCTAAAGACTCGACAAAGCAATCTGCCCGCTGCTTGCCAGAATAATCAATGGATTGACCGCACTGGCAGATCCGCGTTTCACAAGCCGCTCTTCATGTGCCATAGTTTCCCCGATATCGCGGCAACAAGCGAACATCCGAGGCACCATGGCACAGAAACCCAGTGGCGCGGGCAAGCCCGATCTGCCCCCGTATTTCAACATCGACCCGGCAAAGGCCGAAAGCAAGCTTGGCGCGCCGATCGATACCGCGCGCTTTGCCAAGGCGGCGGCTTTTGCCGCCCGCGGGCGCGACGATCTGGCCAAACGCGGCTATGCCCCTGATGGGCAAAAACGGCTGCGGCGGTTTTCCACGTGGGAGGTTTGTCGCTACCTGATCCCCGTCGCCAGCGCGCATCTCCGCCGGGTGCTGCGGCAGAATCCCGAGCTTCCGCAGGGCGAAGGCGAGGGCAATTCCAAGTGGTTCACGCTTGAGGAAATCCTGATCCTGCGCGACCATTTCGCCATCGAGGGCGCCAAGGATCGCGAATACCGCGCATGGCGTCCCGAGGGGTTGCCTGCCAAGGTCGTCGCCGTGGCCAATTTCAAGGGCGGCGTCGGCAAGACCTCGACCGCCGCGCATCTGGCGATGAGCGCGGCGCTGGATGGCTACAAGGTGCTGGTGATCGACCTCGACAGTCAGGGCTCGATGACCTCGATCATGGGCGGCAAGGTCGAGGACGAATGGCAGACGGTGTTCCCGCTGCTGGCCCGCGATTTCGCCCAGCATCTTGCCGCCGAAAACCGGGTGCGCGAGGCCGAAGGACAAACTCCTTTCGATTTCGACGAAACCCTGTCCGAGGCGTTAAAGGTTTCGCCACGAAACCTCGTGCAGAAAACCCACTGGCCCAATATCGACCTGATCGGCGCCCAGCTGAACCTGTACTGGGCGGAATTTCAGGTGCCGGTGTGGCGGATGCGGGCGCGCAGCTGGGCGCTGTGGGACAGCCTGCAAAACGCGCTGAGCGAGGGCGGCCTGCTCGATGAATATGACATCGTGCTGCTCGATACGCCGCCGGCGCTGGGGTATCTGACCATCAATGCGCTGGCCGCGGCTGATATCCTGCTGGTGCCGCTGGGGGCGTCGTTTCTGGAATTCGACAGCACGGGGCGGTTTTTCGACATGATCTATTCCACCTTCGCGTCGATCGAAGATGGCGAGAACAGCCGGTTGCGCGCCGAAGGTCTGCCCGAGACCCGGTTCGAATGGGATGCGGTGCGGGCGCTGGTGACGCGGTTCGATGCCGGGCAGCAGACCGATCTGGCCAATGTCATTCAGGCCTATTTCGGCGAGTTCATGACCACCTATCGTCAGGAAGTCACCGCCATGGTCGGGCAGGCGGGCGAGCAGGTGAGTGGCATTTACGAGACCGATTATCGCGACTTCAACCGTGACACCTATGTGCGCGGGCGCGAGACGTTTGACCGCACATGGGCCGAGGTCAAGGAAGTGATCCTTGGCTGCTGGTGGCGGGATCTGAAGATGGCCGAGGCGGAAAGGGCCGCTGGCGCAGGTGAGCAGGAGGCAAGCTGATGGCACGACGCAGAAAGCTGGAGGCGCCAAGCGCCGATGAATTGCAACGGCTCGAGGCCGAGTTCACCGCCGGGCCGGTTGGCCGCGCCGCGCCGATCGCGCAGGTCGCGGGCGAAGCGGCGGCAGGGCATGATCCGCGCCCGGCCGAGGCGCGCGAAACTGCCGCGCGCGACCGGGTCGATGCGCAGGCGCATCGCGACGCCAGAGACCGGGGGCTGCTGCTGCTGGATATCCCGCTGGGCGAGATCGAGGCCGACGCGCTGGTGCGTGACCGCGTGGTGATGGATCACGAGGAGATGGAAGAGCTCAAGGCGTCGATTTCCCGCAACGGGCTGCGCCTGCCGATCGAAGTGTTCGAACGGGCGGGGCAGGGGCCGAAATGGGGGCTGCTGTCGGGCTATCGCCGCCTGCACGCCATGCGCGCCCTGCACGCGATGACCCAGCTCGAGGCGCATGCGTCGATCAAGGCCATCGTGCGCGACCCGGCGGCGATGGGCGGCACCTTCGCGGCGATGATCGAGGAAAACGAGATCCGCTCGGCGCTCTCGCCCTATGAGCGCGGCCGCATCGCGGTGATCGCGGCGCAGCAGGGCGCGTTTGGCAGCACCGAAGAGGCGGTGGCGACGCTGTTCCCGCAGGCCTCCAAGGCGAAGCGTTCGAAGATACGCAGCTTTGCGCTGATCTTCGAAGAGCTGGGCGATATGCTGACCTTTCCCGACCTGATCAAGGAAAAGGACGGGCTGGCGCTGGCCACGGCGCTGCGCGGCGGTGCCGAGACCCGTCTGCGCGAGGTGCTGGCCGAGCGGGTGCCGGAGACCCCGGCGCAAGAGGCGCAGCTGATCGCCGACGCGCTGGCCGAACTGGAGCCGGCCCCCGAGCCGCGCCGGGGCGGGCGCCCCAAGGCGGCGCCAAAGCTGGTGCGCCGGGTGCAGACCGACAGCGGGGTGAGCTTGCAATCGGGCGAGGACGCGCAGGGCTGGTTCATCCGCCTCAAGGGCGGGCGGGTCGATCGCGAACTGGTCGAAGTGCTGATGTCGGAAATGGAGCGCCTGCTTGGCGATCCGGACTGATGCGCCGCGATGCGGGCAGGCCTTGAAAAATAATCGCCTTAACAGGGAACCAATGCTGCGGGCGATGCGTTTTAAACCCTAAAGGGATTTTATGCGCCGCGCGGCTATATGAGGGACAGACCGGTTTGACGACTCCTCAGGACAGGGCCGAGCCCGGCTTCCGCCATCTGTTGCGTGTGCAGACCAAAGCTGCGCATGACACCGCCGAGGCGGTTTTTTCTCGTTTCATCAATGACCCGCGCGCGGGGCTTGCGTGGTTTCTCGCGGCGCAGCATGCGGCTTTTGCTGCACTGCAGCATGGGGCGCAGACCGGCGCGCTGCTCAGCGATCTGACGGCGCGGCTAGAGGCCGATCTGGCGGATCTGGGCCGCGTTCCGGTGGCGGTGCGTGGCATCGATATCGACCCGCTGGCCGTCGATTACCTTGTGCTGGGCTCGCGGCTTGGCACCGAAGTTCTGCGCCGCCGACTGATGGCCGAGACCCCGCCCGTGCCGATCCCTTCCTATTTCCTTGCCTGCGCGGCTCCGGGGCTGTGGCGGCAGCATTGCGCCTGCCTTGACACCATTGCCCCGGATAGCCCGCGGGCGCGCCATCTGACCATCGACGTTATCGCAGGGTATGAGCTGTTCCGCCGCGCGGCGGGCGCCCAGCCCGACTGAAGGACATTTTCCATGGCCCCTGCCGAAGACGGCTCCCCCCCGCAGACCAGCGTCGATCTGACAAATTGCGACCGCGAGCCGATCCACCGGCTTGGCCGGGTGCAATCCTATGGGGCGCTGATCGCGGTGTCTGGCGATCTGATCGTGCAACATGCCTCTGACAACCTTGGCGAGATCCTCGGCGTGTCGGCGCAGGACGCGCTGGGGCGGCCGCTGAACGAGCTGATCGTGTCGGACGGGTTTCAGCGCATCCGGCAGGCGCTGCGCGCGATCAAGGATCCGGACGGGGTGGCGCGGCTGTTCGGCGTGACGATGCGGGCCAGTGGGCGGGCGTTCGATGTGTCGGTGCATGGCTCTGGCGCGCGGCTGATCGTTGAATTCGAACCCAAGGCGGAAAACCGGGGCAGGGACGTGCTGCTGGATGTCTATCCGCATATCGCCGCGCTGCGCCATGACGGCAGCCTCGATCGGCTTGCCCGCGACGCGGCCCGTGCGTTGCGCAGCATCTCGGGCTTTGACAGCGTCATGGTCTACCAGTTCCAGCCCGATGCCAGCGGCAAGGTCATTGCCGAAAGCCGCGCCGATGGCCAGCGCCGCTATCTTGACCAGATGTTCCCGGCCTCGGACATTCCGATACAGGCGCGCGCGCTGTACACCCGCTCGCTGCTGCGGCTGATCGGCGATGTCGATGATCCTGGCAGCGCCATCACCCCGCCCGTCTCGCTGGATGGTCAGCCGCTTGACCTGTCGCTGGCGGTCACCCGTGCGGTGTCACCGATCCATCTGGAATACCTGCGCAACATGGGGGTACGGGCGTCGATGTCGGTGTCGATCATGAAGGACGGCGCGCTCTGGGGGCTGTTTGCCTGCCACCACGACAGCCCGCGCTACATCGATTACGAACGCCGCACCGCGATCGAGATGTTCGCGCATATGTTCAGCTACGAGCTGACCCGCCACGAGACCGCGCAGCGCAAGATCACCGAAGACGCCACGCTGCGGCTGCAGTCCCAGCTGATGGCCGATATGGCCAATGGGCGGGGGCTGGCCGACAGCCTGCTGGCGGTGTCCGAAGACCTCGACCGGGTGATCCCGCATGACGGGCTTGTGCTGTATGAGAACGAGGTGTTCAGCGCCACCGGCAGCACCCCGACCGAAGAGGAATTCCTTGGGATCACGCGGTTTCTTGACCGGTCCATCGGCTCGGGGGTGTTCGAGACCCATTGCCTTGGCAAGCTGCATCCGCCGGCCCGCGATTACGCGGACCGGGCTGCGGGCCTTCTGGCCATTCCGATCAGCAAGCGCCCGCGCGATTATCTGGTGCTGCTGCGCCGTCAGGCGGTGGACAGCGTCACTTGGGCGGGCAATCCCGAAAAGCCGGTCACGGTGGGGCCAAACGGCATTCGCCTGACCCCGCGCAAGAGCTTTGAGGCGTGGCGCGAGACGGTGATCGGCCAGTCGCGGCCATGGTCCGAAGGCGAACGCCACGCGGCATCGGTGCTGCGCACGGTGTTGCTTGAGGTGTTCCTCAAGGTCACCGATGCGGCCAACATCGAACGCAAGCGGGCGCAGGAACAGCAGCAGTTGCTGATCTCGGAGCTGAATCACCGGGTGCGCAACATTCTCAACCTGATGCGCGGCCTGCTGGCGCAATCGCGCAGCTCCGCCCGCACGCTTGAGGAATTCACCGAGAACCTCGACGGGCGCATTCAGGCGCTTGCCCGCGCCCATGACCAGCTGACCGCCGAGCAATGGGAGCCGGCCTCGTTCAAAGAGCTGCTGGGCTGCGAATTTGCCGCCTATGCCGGGGCGATGGCCGAGCGGGTGCAGATCATCGGCCCTGACGCCATGGTCTTGCCGCGCGCCTTCACCACGCTGGCGCTGGTGCTGCACGAGATGGCGACCAATTCGTGCAAATACGGTGCGCTGCGGGAGGCTGGCGGTCAGGTGATCGTGCGCACATCGGTGGATCGCTCTGGCGGTTTCCTGTTCGACTGGATCGAACGCGGCGGCCCGCCGGTGGCTCCGCCGCAGCGGCGCGGGTTCGGCACCACCATCATCGAAGGCGCAATTCCGCATGAACTGCAGGGCGACGCCGAGATCGCTTACAAGCTGACCGGGGTCGAGGCGCATTTCCGTCTGCCGCCCACGGTGCTGTCGCAGATTGTCGACGAGGCGCTGCCGGGCGCGGCCCAAGACCCTGTCGCCGCCGCGCCATCTGCGCAGTTCCGGCTGGCCGGGCAGGGGCTTGTGCTGGAGGATACGCTGATCATCGCGATGGATGCGCAGGGCATTCTGGAGGATCTGGGCGCGGAGAAGGTCGAGATCCGCGCCTCGGTGGCCGAAGCGCTGGACTGGCTGTCGGGCAACGAGGTGCAGTTCGCGCTGCTGGATGTCAATCTGGGCGACGGGCAGTCACTGCCGGTGGCCGAGGCGCTCGCGGCGCGCGGCGTGCCCTTTGTGCTGGCGACGGGCTATGGCGCCACGGCAGAGCTTGCCGCGACCTATCCGCCCTGCGCCGTCGTGCAAAAGCCATTCTCGGAGGCGACGATTCTGGCCGCGCTGCGAGAGGCGGCAAAGCTGCACCAAGGCGCATAGCGCGGTTGACGCAGCGGCAGAGCGGCCTTGCCGATGACAGTCAGAGCCGTGGTGCTTGCGCGCGTCGGCTGGGGCGGTTGGCGTGATCGCAGCGCCGTTCAAGGGCCGGATGGTCCGCGCAGACGCAATTTCTGCGCGCATCTGCCCGAAACTTTGGCAATATCGGGCCATTGCCTCTTGCCGTCGGGGGGCGCATCGGCAACATCCCTGCCAAATCAGAAAATAGGGACAGATCCGATGAAAGCCTTTCTTCTTTCGCTGACCGCCGCGCTGGCGCTGGCAGCCCCCGCCATGGCGCAGGATTTCGTCGCCCGCATCGGGCATCTGGAAAGCACCGCGCAAAGCCGCCATATCCATCTGGACAAGGTCGCCGCGCTGGTCGCCGAGCGCACCGGCGGCGCGGTGGAATTTCAGATCTTTCCGCAGGGCCAGCTGGGCAACCAGCGCCAGATGACCGAAGGTGTGCAGCTGGGCACGCTTGAGGCGACGGTGTCGCCCGCGGCCTTCCTTGGCGGTTTCAACCCGGTGGTGTCGGTGCTGGATATTCCCTACCTGATCCCCGCCGATGCGGCAGAGGCCGCGGCGCTGCGTGACGGGCCGTTCGGGCAGGCGCTGCTGGACAGCTTCAGCGACAAGGGGCTGGTCGCCATCGAGCTTTGGCCCAACGGCACCAAGCAGTTCACCTCGAACGAACCGCTGGCCTCGCTGGAAGATTTCGCCGGGCAGAAGTTCCGCGTCATGGACAGCTCGATCCTGATCGAGCAGTACAACGCGCTTGGCGCCTCGGCCATCGCGCTGCCGTTCGGCGAGCTGTACACCTCGCTTCAGACCGGCGTGGTGGATGGCGAGGAAAACCCCGCCGACACCATCCGCGCGATGAAGTTCAACGAGGTGCAGAAATACATGGTGGTCTCGGATCATGGCGCCATGGAAGACGTGGTGCTGTTCAACCCGATGTTCTGGGACAGCCTGCCCGAAGAGTATCGCGGCGTGATCACCGAGGCCTTTGCCGAAGTCATCCCCGAGCTGACCGCCCACAAGGCCGCCGCCGTGGCCTCGGCGATCGAAGACATCAAGGCCTCGGGCACCGACGTGCGCGTTGCCGACAGCGATGAGCGCGCGGCGCTGCGCGCGCTGACCTTCGGCCCGGCCTCGGCGGCCTATGTGGCCAAGGCGGGCGAGGCCGGGCAGGCGCTGCTTGATATCTACGCAGCGCAGTAAGCCGGTGATTGCCCTGCGCCTGTTGCGCCGCGTTGAACGCGCGGCGCTTGTCTGCCTGTTTCTGGGAATGGTGTTTCTGTACACCGGGTCGGTGATCACGCGCGAGATCGGCGGGCGCGTCGCGTCGGATTTCGCATGGATCGAAGAAGCGGTGCGGATGATGAACCTGTTTCTGGTGTTCCTCGCGCTGGGGCTGGCGCTGGAGCGGGGCAAGCATGTCGGTATCCATACGCTGCGCGAACGGCTTGCGCCCGGCGCGGTGCGCTGGGTGCGGCGGGGCATCGACCTTTTGGGGCTGGGGTTCAGCCTGTACGTGGCCTGGCTGGCGGTTGGCCTTGTGCAATTCGTTCTGAAAACCGGGCAGACGTCGCCCACGCTGGGAGTGCCGATGGGGCTGATCTATATTGCGCCGGTGATCGGCTTTGCGCTGCTGGGGCTGCGCTACGGGCTTAGCCTGTTTGGCGCGATCGACCGCTTTTCGGTGGAAGACACATGAGCTTCGCGATTGTTGCGCTGCTGGCCGTGGCCCTGCTTGGGCTGGGGTTCGAGATGCTGCTGGTGCTGGGCGTGCCGGCGCTGCTGTGGAAAGAGCTGGAGCAGGGGCGGCTGCCCGACGCGGCGGTGGTGCAGAAGATCGTCGGCGGCATCGACCATTCGACGCTTCTGGCGATCCCGTTCTTTATCTTTGCCGCGCATCTGATGGGCTCGGGGCAGATCGCCCGGCAGCTGGTCGGCGTGGTCAAGGCGCTGGTCGGGCATACGCGCGGCGGCATCGGGCATGTGGTGGTGGGCGGGTCGATGGCCTTTGGCTCGGTGTCGGGCTCGGCCCCGGCCACGGTCGCCGCCATGGGCCGCATGGCCTATCCCGAAATGCGCGCCGCCGGGTGGTCTGATCGCTTTTCGCTGGGCCTTTTGGTGGCGAGCGCCGAAACCGCGCTGCTGATCCCGCCGTCGATCACGCTGATCGTCTATGGCTGGATCACCGGCACGTCGATCTCGCGGCTGTTCGCTGGCGGGCTGGCGGTGGGTCTGGTGCTGGGCGCGGCCTTTGCGGCGCTGGTCAGCTGGCAGGCGCGGCGCGAAGGCGTCGTGTCAGCGCCGCGCCTTGGCTGGGGCGCACGCGCCCGCGCCGCCTGGGAGGCGAAATGGGCGCTGGGGATGCCGGTCATCATCCTTGGCGGCATCTATTCGGGCATCATCACCCCGACCGAGGCCGCGGCGGTCAGCGTCGTTTACGCCATCGTGGTCGAGATGCTGGTGCTGCGCAGTCTCGACCTCAGGGGCCTTGCGAAGATCACCGAGGACAGCGCCATCGGCACGGCAGTGATCTTTGTGCTGTTGGCCGTGGGCGGGCTGATCAGCTTTTTCGTCACGCTGGCGCAGATCCCGAATGCCATCATCGCGCTGCTCGACAGCGTCGAGGCCGGGCGCATCACCTTCCTTCTGGCGGTGAACCTGTGCTTCCTGATCGCGGGGATGTTCATCGATCCCAATTCGACGCTGCTGGTGCTGGTGCCGCCGCTCTATCCGGTGGCGATGAGCTTTGGCATCGACCCGGTGCAATTCGGCATGATCGTCACGCTGAACGTGTGCATCGGGATGATCACGCCGCCCTTCGGGCTGGATATCTTTGTCGCCAGTTCGACGCTGGGCAAGCCGGTGACGCAGATCATCTCTGGGGTCTGGCCCTTTGTGCTGGTCAACCTCGTGGTGCTGGCGATCATCACCTATATTCCGGCGGTGTCGCTGCTGATCCCGCGCTTGATCTTCGGCTAGGGGCAAGGGGCGCCGCAATATTGGGCTGAAACCCCCGGCGCCCCCAATGCTGCACCTGCAAAGGAACCAATTTGCAGCTACGGTGTTGTGGAAAGGTGCACCCTGTCTGGTGCAAGTGTCCCTTCCCTCGGTACCGGAACCCCATACATGTTCGATGTCACCCGCAAGGCCGACCCGCGAGACGTATCGTTCGATCTTTCTGCCGGGCGCCCCGATCGCCTCGGCGCGCGCCCCGACCCCGAGGGCACCAATTTCGCCCTGTTCTCGGACAATGCCGAAAAGGTCGAACTCTGCCTGTTCGACGAGGCTGGCACATCTGAAATCGCCCGGCTGGAACTGCCCCGCTCGGAGGGCGGCATCTGGTACGGCTATCTGCCCGGCATTGCGCCCGGTCAGGCCTATGGCTACCGGGTGCACGGCGCCTATGCGCCCAAGGATGGCCACCGCTTCAACCCCAACAAGCTGCTGCTTGATCCCTATGCCATGGCGATGCGCGGCCATCTGACATGGGACGATGCGCTGTTTGGCTACCCGGTGGGCGGCTCGGATCTGGAATTTGATACGCGCGATTCCGCGCCCTTCATGCCCAAGGCCGTGGTCGCCGACCCGGATTTCGACTGGGAGGCCGAGCAGATGCCGCGCACGCCCTGGGAAAAGACGGTGATCTACGAGGCCCACGCCAAGGGGCTGACCATGCGCCATCCCGGCGTGATCGAGGCCGACCGTGGCACCTTCAAGGCGCTGGCGTCGGACCCGATGCTGGAGCATCTGCAAAAGCTGGGGGTCACCGCCATCGAGTTGCTGCCGATCCATGCCATGGTGCAGGATCGCTATCTGGTCGATCAGGGGCTGCGCAATTACTGGGGCTACAACACGCTGGGGTTTTTCGCGCCCAACCGCACCTATCTGGCGGGCGAGGACGTGCGCGAGGTGCGCACCGCCGTCAAACGCTTCCACGATGCCGGGATCGAGGTGATCCTTGACGTGGTCTACAACCACACCGCCGAGGGCAATGAGCTGGGCAGCACCCTGAGCTTTCGCGGCATCGACAACGCGTCCTACTATCTGCTTTCCGAGGACAAGCGGCATTGTTTCGACACCACCGGCTGTGGCAACACGCTGAACGTGGCGCATCCGATGGTGCTGCGCATGGTGATGGATTCACTACGGTACTGGGTCGAGGTCTGCCACGTCGACGGTTTCCGTTTCGATCTGGCCTCGACGCTGGGGCGCGAGCCGGCCGGGTTCGAGCGTGAAGGCAGTTTTTTCAGCGCCATGCGGCAGGATCCGGTGCTGTCTCAGGTCAAGCTGATCGCAGAGCCGTGGGATATCGGCAGCGAAGGCTATCAGGTTGGCGGCTTCCCGTGGCCGTTTCGCGAATGGAACGACAAGTTCCGCGATGACACCCGCGCCTTCTGGCGCCGTGATCCGGGGATGACCGGGCGCATCTCGCAGCGGCTTATGGGCAGCCCGACGCAATTCGACCATTCGCTGCGCCCGGCCACCAGCTCGGTCAATTTCATCGCCGCGCATGACGGGTTCACCCTGTGGGATACGCTGAGCTACAACGACAAGCACAACGAGGCCAATGGCGAGGGCAACCGCGATGGCCATGACCACAACCTGTCCGACAATATGGGCGCCGAAGGGCCAAGCGAGGATGCGCATGTCGATGCCGCCCGTCTGCGCCGCGCCAAGGCGATGCTGGCAACGCTGTTCACCAGCCATGGCGTGCCGATGATTCTGGCCGGCGATGAGCTGGGCCAGAGCCAGCAGGGCAACAACAACGCCTATTGTCAGGACAACGAGATCGCATGGATAGACTGGGATGCCGCGCGCCCCGAGCTGACGCAGGCCGTGGCCGATATGATCGCCTTTCGCAAGGATTGGGCCGGGCATCTTGCGCCCGCCGGGTTCTGGCCGCGCCCGGAGGCCACCGAAAGCCACTGGCTGCATCCCGAGGGCCGCGAGATGAGCGAAGACGACTGGAACGACGATCTGTTGCGCGTCACCGGCCTTTGGCATCGGCGCGACGATTGTGACGACCTTCTGATCGTGCTCAACGCCATGGATGATTGCGAATTCGCCCTGCCCGCAGGCGATTGGCGGCGCTGCATCGACACCGCGCAGGAGGTGATTTCCTGTGACGAGCCAGTGTCGGGAACCGTGATTGTTTCGGGGCAGGCGGTCAGCGTGTTCAGAACCGGAGCGCCGCAAGCATGAGCGAACGGATCTGGGGCGCAGCGCCCCTGAACGACACCTGCTGGCGCTTTGGGCTATGGGCGCCAGCGGCCCGCAAGGTTGCGCTTGTGCTCGACGGTGACGAGATGGCGATGCACGGCCATGACGGCTGGTGGCAGATCGACACCTGCGCCGCGCCGGGCCTGCCCTACAGCTTTCGCATCGACGGCACCGACCGGCCAGACCCGGCCAGCCGGGCGCAGGTCGATACGGTCGACGGCCCGTCGCTCACCGTCGATCCGCGCGGGTTCGACTGGGGCGCGCCGTGGCAGGGCAGGGCGTTCGAAGAGGCGGTGATCCTTGAAATTCACGTCGGCAGTTTCACCCCCGAAGGGACGTTTGCCGCCGCAGCGCAGCGCCTGCCGGGCTTGGCGGCGCTTGGCATCACCATGATCGAGCTGATGCCGGTGTCGCAGTTCCATGGCCGCTGGGGCTGGGGCTATGACGGCGTGCTGAACCGTGCGCCGCACCCGGCCTATGGCACCCCGGACGAGATGCGCGCCTTTGTCCGCGCGGCGCAGGAACAGGGCATCTGTGTCATCCTTGATCTGGTGATGAACCACTTCGGCCCGTTTGGAAATTACCTCCCCAGCTACGCGCCGGAGTTTTACACCGACATCCCGACCCCTTGGGGCGACGGCATCGATTTCGAACGGCCAGAGGTGCGCGATTTCTTCCGCCAGTCGGCGCTGGGGTGGCTGGAGGACTACCGTTTGGACGGCTTCCGCCTTGATGCGGTGCACCAGATCCGCGACGGCTCGGAGCAGCATTTCATGCATGAATTGCTGCATGAGATTCACGCCTCCGCATGGGGCCGCCCCATCCACCTGATCTGCGAGGATGAACGCAACCTGCCCGATCTGCGCGAGGCGGGCTATGACGCGGAATGGAACGACGACTGGCACAATGTGCTGCATGTTGCCCTCACTGGCGAGACGCAGGGCTATTATGAACGCCATGGCGACGACCCCTTTGCCGATCTGGCGCATGCGCTGGCCCATGGTCAGGCGGATGAAGGCCAGCCCAAGGGCGATCATGGCGCGCGCGGCGCCCCGGCGGCGCATTTGCCGTGGAGCGCCTTCATCAATTCCAACCACACCCATGACCAGATCGGCAACCGCCCGCATGGCGACCGCCTGCTGACGCTGGTGGGCGATGACGTGGGCCGGGTGATCCACGCCGCGCTGCTGCTGATGCCCTTTACCCCGATGCTGTTTCAGGGCGAGGAAGAAGGCTCTGAAGCGCCGTTCCCGTTCTTTGTCGATCCGCCCGATGATCGGATGCGCCGGGCTGTGCGCAAGGGGCGGCGCAAGGAACTGGGCGCGCTTGGCTATGATCTGTCGAAGATGCCCGATCCCTGCGGGCCGAATGCCATGGACATGGCCTGCCCTTACCCGTCGCCAGACCCGGCGCGCGCCGAAGCATGGCGGGCGCTGACCGGCGAGTTGCTGGCACTGCGCGCCGCGCGCATCACGCCGCTGCTGCGTTCGGGCGATACCGGGCCGGGCGAGGTGTCGCGCCCGACGCCAAAGGCGTTTCGCGTTCGCTGGGGCTTTGCCGGCGGCGCTATCGAAATGGCCCTGTGCCTTGGCACCCCCGTGGGTGAGCAGCTGGACAGCGCCGATTTCACCCTCGGCAACACCGCCAGCGATGCCTTTGCCTTAGCCGTCAGGATCACCTCATGAAGCCGCTGTCCGCCACTTACCGTCTGCAACTGCGTCAGGGCGTGGATTTTGATCGCGCCGCAGAGCTGCTGGCGCATATCGACACGCTTGGGGCTTCGCATCTGTACCTGTCGCCGATCTTTACCGCGCCCGAGGACAGCACCCATGGCTATGACGTGGCAGACCCGTCGCAGATCGATCCGATCCTTGGCGGGCGCGCCGGGTTCGAACGGCTGGCGCGTGCGGCGCAGGCGCGCGGCATCGGCATCGTGCTGGATCTGGTGCCCAACCACACCGTGCTGTCGGTGGAAAACCCATGGCTTCTGGATGCGCTGAAACACGGGGCCGCCAGTGCCTATGCTGATTTCTTCGATGTCGACTGGGACGAGGGGTTGATCCTGCCCATCCTGTCAGAGCCGTTCGATGACATGGCGGCGGCGGGAGCTTTTGAAATCAATGCCGCCGAGGAGCGCATCGAATGGCAGGGCGGCTGGCTGCCGCTGGCCCCGGGCACGGCGGGGCTCGATCTGCCCGAGATGATGCGCGCCCAGCATTGGCGGTTGCGCTTCTGGGAGCGCGAGCGGCGGCGGCTGACGCATCGGCGGTTCTTCAATGTCACTACGCTGATCGGGATGCGCATCGAAGAGCAAAAGGTGTTCGATGCGATGATGGCGCTGCCGGTGGCGCTGGTGCGGGCGAGGCTGGTGCAGGGGTTGCGCATCGACCATGTCGACGGGCTGGCGCGGCCCGGCGAATATCTCGCCCGGCTGCGCGAAGCGGTGGGGCCAAAGGTGCCGGTCTGGGTCGAAAAGATCCTCACCGGCGACGAAGAGATGCCGCAGGGCTGGGCCACCGACGGCACCACCGGCTATGAGGCATCCGACCGCATCACCCGGTTGCTGATGGACGAGAGCGGGCAGCAGCGGCTCGACAGTTTCTGGCGCGAGGCGACCGGGGCGCATGGCAGCTACGAGGACATGTGCGTGCAGACGCGCGGGCTGATGCTTGACGGCGATCTGCGGGCGGAACTGGTCGAGATGCAGGGGCGTGCGCAGGCGGCGCTGGCCGAGCGCGGCGATACCCCTCGCGATGGCGAAGAGCTGCGCGCCGCGATCCGGGCGCTGTTGATGGTGTTCCCGCAATATCGGTCTTACGTGACCCCGGACGGGGCCCGCGACGAGGACGAGGCGTTGTTGCGCGTGACCTTTGAACGCGCCGGGGCGCTGGTCGGTGACGCCGCGACGCTGGCGGCGCTGCGCCGGCTGTTCGACGGCTCTGAGGGGCCGCAGACCTATGGCTTCGTGCGACGCTTTCAGCAGGTCACCGGGGCGGTGGTCGCCAAGGCGCAGGAAGACACGGCGTTCTTTCGCTATACCCGCAATCTGGCGGAATGCGAGGTCGGCTCGGAGCCCGATGCGCCGCTGCTGAGCGCCGAGGCTTTCGAAAGCTGGTGCCGCGAGCGGCAGGGCCGCTTTCCGCTGGCGATGACGCTTGGCTCGTCGCACGACAGCAAGCGGGGCGAGGATGCGCGGGCGCGGCTTGTGGCGCTGAGCCATGATCCGCTGGCGCTGCGCGAGCTTTGGCAGGGGGCGGCGCCGCTGGCGACGGCGGGCGCGCCGCGCGCCGATGTGCGCTGGTACATCCTGCAAAGCGCCGTGGCCATGTGGGAACCGGGCCGCGACGATCTGGAAGCCCGGCTGGGTGAGCACATGGAAAAGGCGCTGCGCGAGGCGCGCCAGCTGTCGAGCTGGACCAACCCCGACGAGGCCATCGAGGCGGCGGCGGCGGAATTCGGCGCGGCGCTGCTGAGCGACTGGCGGCGACAGCCCCCCGAGGCGCTGAGCCGCCTTGTGCAGCGCGGCGAGGCGCTGTCGCTGGCGGCGCATGCGCTGCGGCTGGTGATGCCGGGGGTGCCCGACATTTATCAGGGCAGCGAATATGGCAGCTATGCGCTGACCGACCCCGACAATCGCGCGGTGTTCGCCCCGCACGAGCCAGGCAGCCGTTTCGGCCATGACAAGCTGGCGCTGACCCGGCGGCTGCTGGGGTTGCGGGCGCGGGCGCCGGGGCTGTTCCTGCACGGCAGTTTCGAGGCGCGCGAGGATCGCGGCGGCCTGCTGGTGACACGGCGGCAGGGCGAACAGGTGCTGTCGCTTTACGTGACGCTGGATGGCAGCTCGGCGCCGGTACTGGTCGAGGTCAACGGCATCGCGTCTCTCGATCCGGTCTGGGTCTGAGGCCGCCAATGGCGCTTGCGACAAGTGTCTTGGTTCCGGCCTTGCCCGGCTTTGGCTATTCTTCAGGCCTTGGGCAGCCGAGGAAGGGAATGCGCCGTGAAACGCCATCGGTCGGGGGAAGGGCAATGACGGCGGCGCTGGATGTGCCGGGGGCCGCGCCGCGCACGCGGGACCTGCTGGCGCTGCAGGCGCTGGCGGTGCCGATGCCCGCCGTTGCCCGGATGCTGTTTGTCGTCGATTTCCGACCCTCGATGCTGTGCGGGCGCACGCGGGCCTTCCGCTCTGTCGCGGCGGCTGAAGCCGTGGTGCTGCTAGGGGCGGCGGCCTGCGCGGCGGGGGCAGAGGTGGGGCTGTTGACGCTGGGCTGCGGCACGGCGGTGACGCTGAGCGCGCGCCCGCGCCCTATCCGCGAAATCGTCGCCGGGCTGGTACGGGCCCATGAGGCCGCCTCTGCCCATGCGCTGGCCGGGCGGCTCGATGATCCGCCATTGGCGCGGGCATTGTCGGGGCTAGGGCGGCTGGCGGCGCCGGGCAGTGCGGTGATCATCGTGTCGGGGTTCGAAACCCCCGGCGCCGGGCTGGGGGCCTGCCTTGCGCGGCTGGCCGAGGAGCATCGCTTGCAGCTGTTCCAGATCGCCGACGGCGCCGCTGCGGGCGAGGCGCGCAGCGACATCGCCGGTCTGCCTGCCGAGGTGCTCAATGCCTCGCACCCGCCCGAGGCAATCGCCGCCCGGCTGGCCGCGCTGGTGCAGCGCGCGCATTAGGGGCGCGGGGCGATAGGCAGCATTGTCGTGAAAAAGACTGCGGCCAGACGGCGGGAATTTGCAATTTCGGGCGCATTCGGATGGCTCTGATCCGCCTATCCGAATGCGCCCGTGGACAATACCATTGCGCGAGTCGGCGCAACCGGGATAGCTTTCCGTTAGGGAGGACATTGCTATGAAAGACTTGATGGACGTGCCGCGCGCCGGCGCGATCAGTTCTGTTGTCATTGTCGACGACCATCCGCTTTACAGCGACGCCTTGGGGGCTGCGATCTGCCTCGCATTCCCGGGCGCCCGCCTAGACAAGGTGCAGACCCTGCGCGCCGCGCTGGATCTGATGGCGGAAGGCCTTGCGCCGGACCTTGTCATGTTCGATCTCAAGCTGCCCGACGTGACCGGCATCTCGGGGTTTCAGGCGCTGCGCCGGGTGCTGCCCGACACGCCGATCCTGGTGATCTCGTCGCTGACATCGGTGCAGATCGTGCAGGCGCTGATGGAGGACGGCGCCTCGGGGTTTCTGCCCAAGGACGCATCGGCCCCGGTCCTGCGCCATGCGCTGGCCGAGATCGCGGCGGGGCGCAAATACGTGCATCCGTCCTATTGCGGCAATGTGTGTGACGAGATCGCCAACCACCCCAAGCTGTCGGAGCTGACCCCGCAACAGCAGAAGATCATGAAGCTGATCTGCGCCGGTATGCCCAACAAGCAGATCGCCTACGAGCTGTCGCTGGCAGAAGCCACGGTCAAGGCCCATATCACCGCGCTGCTGCGCCGTCTTGGCGTGCGCAACCGCACGCAGGCGGCGGTGCTGGTCGAGAACGCCCAGCCCGCGACCAGTATCGGCGCGGGCGAAGCCGACGCCCGGGTCTTTCTGAGCCGCTGAATGCCGCGCGACATCGTCGCTCCGCGCTATGTCACGGTCGCCGTCTCGCGCAAGGCGGCGGCCGAGGATGCCGTCGCCGAGGCGCTGCGCGGCCTCGATCTGAGCGAAACCTGTTTCCTGTTCGCTTTCGTGCCGGGGCGGCTGGACCTGCCGCGCCTTGCGACGGCGCTTGAAACCGGCGCGGGCGGGCTGCCGGTGTTCGGCTGCACCACCGCCGGCACCATCACCCCCGAAGGCTACGAGACCGAGGCGCTGCTGATCCTTGCCTTTCCGCGCGACCATTTCCGCTGCGCCTCGCTGCTGATCTCGCCGCTCAAGCCGTTGCAGATGAAACCCATCGCCAGCGCGGTGCGCGGCCATGCGCAGGCGTTCCGCCGCACGCCCGGCTGGAACCGGCTGGCGCTGATCTTTGCCGACGGGCTGGCCAAGCAGGAAGACATGCTGGCCGCCACGCTTGAGGCGGCGCTTGGCGAGGTGCCGGTGTTCGGCGGCTCGGCCGGGGACGAGCTGGCGTTTCGCGAGACCTTTGTCTTGCAGGACGGCCAGTTGCACAGCAACGCCGCCTTGCTGCTGTTGCTGGAAACCGATCTGGAATTCGCCGGGCTGGGGTTCGACCATTTCCTGCCCACCGACACGCAGGTCGTGGTCACCCATGCCCTGCCCGAAGACCGACTGGTGCTGGAGCTGAACGGCGCGCCCGCCGCGCTGGAATATGCCCGCATCACCGGCGTCGATCCCGATGCGCTGGGGCCACGGGTGTTTGCCGAGAACCCGATGCTGGTGCGCCAGAACATGAATTACCACGTGCGCGCCATCCACGACGCCCCCGGCGCCCATGCGCTGAGCTTTCTGGGCGCCATCGACGACGGGCTGATCCTGACGCTGGGACGCGGCAAGGAGATCCTTGAAACGCTGGACTCGGGGCTTGGCGTCACCGATGCGCGCGGCAACGTGCCCGATTTCGTGCTGGGCTTCGACTGCGTGCTGCGCAAGCTCGAGATCCAGAAAAAGGGGCTGGTGGCGCAGGTGTCGGAGATCCTGTCGCGCCACCGGGTGCTGGGCTTCAACACCTATGGCGAACAGCATTGCGGCGTGCATGTGAACCAGACCTTCGTCGGCGTCGCGTTCTTTGAACCGGGCCGGAGGGCGCTGGAATGATCGACCCCGACGCGCCGCTCGAAGAGCAGCTCGCCCGGCAGACCCGGATCATCGACGCGCTGATGCGCCGCGCCGAGCGCCAGCACGAGGTCGGCGGATCGGCCTATGGCGCCTTCCAGTCGGCGATCTCGCTTCAGGCGCAGGTCTGGGCCAAGACCCGCGATCTGGAACGCACCACCGACGAGCTGCGCCATGCCCGCGATGACAGCGAACGCATGCGCCGCAATCTGGCCGAGGCGCTGTCGGCGCTTGATGGCGGGGTGGCGGTGTTCACCGGCGGCTTGCTTGAGGTCTGCAACGACATTTTCCTCAAGCTGCTGCCGGACGTGTCGGGCCGGTTTCAGCCGGGCATGGACATCGAGCAATGCCTGACCACCATCGAAAGCTCGCGCCACCTGGTGACGGTCGAGGGCAGCTTTGACGCAGCGCTGGCGCAGGCGCGGCGCGAGGGCGCTTCGGTTGCCAGTCTGGTGATCGAGTTGCAGGGAGATCGCTGGTATCAGGTCAACCTTCAGGGCACCTCGGGGCAGGCGGTGGTGCTGCTGCTGACCGAGATCACCGCCATCGTGCGCCGCAACCGGTCGGAAAAGGAACAGCTCGTCGAAGGGCACGCCGATTACCTTCAGGCGGTGTTCGAAAACATGACTTCGGGGGTGTGCACGTTTTCGGCGACCGGCGTCGTGCGCATGTACAACATGCAGTTCCGCGCGCTGCTGGGCCTGCCCTATACGATGCTGCAAAAGGGCACCGATCTGGCGCAGGTGCTGGATTACGTGGCGCAGCACGGGCTGATTGTCGATGCGAGTGTGTTCGAGATCGCGCAATGGCTTGACCGGCTGGAACGGCAGGGGCGGCTGCGGCGGCGGATGCGGCATCTGTCGGGGCGGATGCTCGATCTGCACGCGTATCAGCTGCCCGATGGCGGCGTGCTGCTGGAGCTCAAGGACGTGACGCTGGAAAGCCGCGCCACCGAGATGCTGGAAAACCGCGTGGCCGAGCGCACCGAAGAGCTGACCCATGCCAACGCCCAGCTGCGCGAGCAGTTCGACGAGATGGCCCGTGTCGAGGAAGAGCTGCGCGTTGCCAAGGAGCGCGCCGAGGCGGCGGTGTCGTCCAAGACGCGGTTCCTTGCGGCCGCCTCGCATGATCTGTTGCAGCCGGTGAATGCCGCCAAGCTGCTGATCGCGATGCTGGTGGACAGCGTATCGGGCACGCGCTTTGCCCCGACGGTGGAGCGGCTGGACGGCTCGTTCAATTCCATCGAACAGCTGCTGCATTCGCTGCTGGATATCTCCCGGCTGGATTCGCTGGATCGCGGGCTGCTGCCCTCCGAGGTCTGTCTTGGCACGCTGATGCGCTCGGTCTGGGAGGATCAGATGCCGTTGGCGCAGCGCAAGGGGGTGACGCTGGACATGGTGCCGAGCATGATCGTGGTGAAATCCGACCCGGTCTATCTGCTGCGCTCGATTCAGAACCTCGTGGTGAACGCGATCCAGTATACGCCGGACGGCGGGCGGGTGCTGGTCGGCTGTCGGCGGCGCGGCGCCGTGGTGGACTTGCAGGTCTGGGACACCGGGGTCGGCATCAGCCGCAAGGACCAGACGCGCATTTTCGAGGAATTTACCCGGGCCGACAACGTGCCGCCCGGCTCGGGCGTGGGGCTGGGGTTGTCGATTGTCGATCGCACCTGCCGCCATCTGGGGCACAAGGTGCGGGTGCGCTCCAAGCCGGGGGCCGGATCGGTGTTTTCCATCGAGATGGAAGCGCTGCAGCGGCGGGCGGCGGCAGAGGATCGCGGGCAGGCCCCCGAGGCCGCATCGCAGGATATGGATCACATCGTTCTGCTGATCGAGAACGATCCGGATGTGCTGTACGCCTTCACCGGCAAGCTGGAGCAATGGGGGGCGAGCGTGTTCGCGGCGCGCAGCATCGACGAGGCGTTGGGGCATGTGCGCGACATGGGGATGGCGCCAGACATCGTGCTGGCGGATTACCAGCTGGATGATGGCGAGACCGGGGACCGGGCGATCGCGGCGGTGCGGGCGCTGAGCGGGGTGCGGGTTCCGGCGATCATGATCACCGCCGATCGTGGCAACGCGCTGCTCAGGAAGGGCGCGGCCGAGGGGTTTTCTGTGCTGACCAAGCCGGTGCAGCTGTCGCGGCTGCGGCCCCTGATCGACTGGAAGCTGCGCTGGCAGGCCCCTGAGGACGCGGCGGAGTAGGCGGGATGGGCAGAGGGGGCGCTGCCCCCCGTCTCCTTGCGGAGCCTCCCCCCGGGATATTTTTTGCCAGAAGAAACACCGGGCGCCGGGCACAGACGAAGGTCTGCGCTGACAGTGCGGATGGGGGCGCTAGGCTGCGCGGCAGGGAGGATTATGACCATGCGCAAGAGTTTGACGGTGCTGGCCGCATTGGCCTGTCTTGCCGGGCCGGCGGCGGCGGCGGTGAGCGAGACCTATGATCTGCTGTTCCGCGAGGGCACGCTGGATGAGATCGGCGCCGACGAGGTGCTGCGCTATGGTCGCGCCGTCAGCAATGCCGCCAATCCCGAGGCGGCGGCGCGCGATACCGGCACTGTCGAGATCTCGTTCGATGCGGCGATGGCGAACCTTCGGTTCGAGCAGGGTGGCAGGCATCGTGGGCTTGGTACGTTTCCGGCCAGCGGTGGCAACCCGATGATCATGTATTTCTATGAAAGCGTGGTGCGGGACATGGCCGTGACGGCGGGCGGCTCGCCGTTCTACATTCGCAACCGGGTGAAGGAGGCGCTGACCCGCCCAGCCGAGGTGGTGAGCGGCGAGGCCGAGGTGAATGGTGAGACGGTGCCGGTGCAGACGGTGACGCTGCGGCCCTTCGAGAGCGATCCCAACCGGGCGCGGATGCGGGGGTTTGGCGATCTTGAGCTGCGGGTGACCATGTCGGACAGGGTGCCGGGCTGGTATCTGAGCCTTGTGGCCGAGGCGCCGGGCGAGGCGGGCTACCTGTCGGAGCTGCGTCTCGAGGGGGTGCAATGATCCGGGCGCTGGTCTTGCTGCTGGCGCTGCCTTGCGCCGCCGGAGCGCAGAGCGTCGCCGAGCGGCTGAACGATTACCCCACCGAGGCGCGGGCGGATTACGTTTTCGGCTGCATGGCCGCGAACGGGCAGAGCCGCGACAGCCTGCGGCGCTGCGCCTGTTCGATCGACGAGATCGCGGCGATCCTGCCTTATGATGCCTATGTCGAGGCCGAGACCGTGCTGTCGATGCGGCTGACCGGCGGTGAGCGCATGGCGATTTTCAACAGCGCGGTCGCTGCCAACACGCTTGTCGCCGAGCTGCGCCGTGCCCAGGCCGAAGCCGAGGTGATCTGTTTCTTCTGAGGCCGGTCAGCCGTCGGCCTTTTGCAGAAGCTGCTCGAAGCGGTTGCCATCGGTGTCGGTGGCGATCACCCTGAGATCCGGCGCGCCGTTGTCGGTATAGGCAAAGCGGAATGCCGGGTTTTCCGAGATCGAGATGCCGCCATCCATGGCGAACAGCTGCTCTGCGCCTTGCCAGACCTCGATGTGATCGAGGAAATGCGCCGGGATGAACAGGTGGGTGAGCGGATCCTGTTGCAGCCCGGAATAATTCGGGTGGCGGATCATCACCTGAGCTTCGCGCCGGGCACCGGAAATCTGCGGCGCATCGGCAAACAGCCGCAGCTTCATCTGGCCGAGCCCGGCAAGCGCCTGCGCCGGGTCTTTGGTGGCCGGGGCCGAGCAGCCGCCCGATGCCTTGACGAAACGTCCATCCATGCGCAGCCCGTCGGCGTAGCCCGCGATGACGCGGACATCGGAGTACTGGTTGACCCGCACGCGCAGTTCGAAATCCAGCGGGGCCATGGCCGGACCAAAGCGGAAGGTTCCGGCGACGGGCGCGGGGTTTTCATCGATCACCAGCGTCAGGCTGTCGATGGCTGGGCCGTCGCTGGCGCGGATGCGGATCGGCACCGTCGCGGCGTCTTCGGCGCGGTAGGGGGCCTCCACGGTGAAGCGCCCGTCGGCGGCGGCGATCGGGGCATCGCCAATGATATCGCCGCGCAGCGAGTCCCATGTGGGGCTGTCTTGCAGCGGGTTGCCGGTGTCTGCGGCCAGCGCAGGAAAGGCCAGACAGGCCGCCAGGGCGGCGGGGATCAGGGTAGGGGCCATGCTCTCCTCCTCGCATGATCCGTCTAGCCTGCCATGAAGCGCGGCCTCGCGATACCGAGCGCATGGTCGGTATCGCGCGCTGCCCGCCAAGGCGCGATAAAGCCGCATGTTCGAAGCCGTCCTGACCATTTGCGCGCTGTCCGGCGCGCCTTGCCGCGAGGCGCTGTTGCCCGGGTTCGAGGCCGAGGCCTGCGGCGCCGCGCTGCCGCAGGGCGCGCGCTGTGTGCCGCTTGGCCCGGCGCTGGAGGTCAGCGAGATCGCCCCCGGTGTTTTTGTGCATCGCGGGCAGGTGGCCGAGGCCGATGCGCAAAACGCCGGGGATATCGCCAACCTTGGCTTTGTGCTGGGGCAGCGCTCGGTGGCGGTGATCGACAGCGGCGGCTCGGCGCAGGTGGGCGAGGCGCTCTGGCGGGCGATCCGGGCGCAAACCGACCTGCCGGTCAGCCATGTCATCCTGACCCATGTGCACCCCGATCACGTGCTGGGGGCCACGGTGTTCGACGGGGCGCAGGTGGTGGGCCGCGCGGGGCTGGCGCGGGCGCTTGCGGATCGCGGCGCGAGCTATCTGCAAAGCGCGGCGCGGCTGATGGGGGCGGCGGGCCTTGGCACGGCGCTGCCCGAGGTCACCGCCGAAGTCGCGGACAGCCGTGTCATCGACCTTGGCGGGCGGCGCCTGTTGCTGCGGGCATGGCCGCTGGCCCATAGCGGCACCGATCTGACGGTGCTTGACGAGGCGAGCGGCACGTTCTTTGCCGGAGACCTCGTGTTCGACGGGCATATCCCGGCGCTGGATGGCAGCCTGACTGGCTGGCAGGCGGTGCAGGCCGAGATGGCGACGCTGGAGGTCTCGCGGCTGGTGCCGGGCCATGGCGGCCCGGTGCTGGACTGGCCCGAAGGCGGCTTTGCGCAGGCAGAGTATCTGCGGGTGCTGGCGGACGAAACTCGCGCCGCCATCGACGCGGGCGAGCGCATCGGCGCGGCGGCGGGCCATGTCGCGGCGGGGCAGGCGCCGCTGTGGCAGCTGTTCGACGCCTTCAACCGGCGCAACGTCACCGCCGCCTTTTCCGAGCTGGAATGGGATTAGCCGCCGTCGGGGCGGGCCGCCTCCTGCAGGATCTGTGACAGGGCATAGAGCCGTTTTTCCAGCAGGGTCGGGGTTTCGCACAAGTAGGTGATGGTCTTTTGCCGGTCGTTGAAGATGCGGCTGTCCCAATCCACCTGCTCTTCGAGCGCATCGACCCGGTCGTAATCGGGCGTGTCGCTGGCCATGATGCTGTCCATTTCGGCGCGGGCTGTCTCGATGCGTTGCGACAGCCTTTCCTGACTTTGCGCGACCTCGCCGATGCCCTTGATAATCCGGGTGCGGCGCTGCGCCAGCGCGTTGAAGGTTTGTGCAAACACCGCGCCCATCAGATCCATGTCATGACCATGTTCGCTGGCGACGCCTTGGCTGGCCGCGCGCGCCGCATCCAGATCGACGCGGCGCAGCGCCAGCGTTGCCGCCAGCTCGTGGATTGCCGCCTTGTCGGCATCGGGCGTGGTTTCGGGCAGGGCCGCAGGCCACATCAGCCCCATCGAGAGCGTTTCCACCTTGCGCTGAATGCAGGGCCATGTCGGGTCGGAGAAATCCGCCGCAAGCGCCGGGGTTGCCCAACCGGTGATCAATAGCGCCAGCATGCGGAATTTATGTGTATACATGCACTTTCCTCCCTTTTGGAACTATGTGACAGGGTGGGCGCGAAGTCCATTTCGGCAAATACACACCTATGGATGTATTGTTCGGTATGCGACCGCGCACCCATACTCCGGCCAAGCGCCGAAATGCGTCAGATATGTTCAGTTGAAGGGAGTCTGCATGAGAACCCGTGCAGCCGTGGCTCTGGAAGCCGGCAAACCGCTCGAAATCATGGAAGTCGAACTCGAAGGCCCGAAGGCCGGAGAGGTTCTTGTGGAGATCAAGGCAACCGGCCTGTGCCACACCGACGAATTCACCCGCTCGGGGGCCGACCCCGAAGGCCTGTTCCCCTGCATCCTCGGCCATGAAGGCGCGGGCATCGTGATGGAAGTGGGCGAGGGCGTCACCACGCTCAAGCCGGGCGATCACGTCATCCCGCTCTACACGCCGGAATGCCGCGAATGCTATTCCTGCCTGTCGGGCAAGACCAACATGTGCACCGCGATCCGCAACACCCAGGGTCAGGGCCTGATGCCCGACGGCACCACCCGGTTCAAGATGCTCGATGGCACGCCGATCTATCATTACATGGGCTGCTCGACCTTCGCGAACCACACGGTGATGCCGGAAATCGCGCTGGCCAAGGTGCGCGAGGACGCGCCCTTCGACAAGATCTGCTACATCGGCTGCGGCGTCACCACCGGCATCGGCGCGGTGATCAACACCGCTGGCGTCGAAATCGGCTCGACGGCGGCGGTCTTTGGTCTTGGCGGCATCGGTCTGAACGTCATTCAGGGCCTGCGCATGGCCGGGGCCGACATGATCATCGGCATCGATCTGAACGACAGCAAGGAAGAGATGGGCCGCAAGTTCGGCATGACCCACTTCATCAACCCGTCCAAGGTCGACAGCACGGTTCAGGCGATCATCGATCTGACCAAGAAGGGCGCGGACCAGATCGGCGGCGTGGATTATTCCTTTGACGCCACTGGCAACGTCAAGGTGATGCGCGATGCGCTGGAATGCTCGCACCGCGGCTGGGGCGTGTCGGTGATCATCGGCGTGGCACCGGCGGGGGCAGAGATTTCCACCCGTCCGTTCCAGCTGGTCACCGGCCGGGTCTGGAAGGGCACCGCGTTCGGCGGCGCCAAGGGCCGCACCGATGTGCCCAAGTTCGTCGACTGGTACATGGACGGCAAGATCGAGATCGATTCCATGATCACCCACAAGCTGACGCTGGACGAGATCAACCACGGGTTCGACCTTATGCATGAGGGCAAATCGATCCGGGCCGTGGTCGAATACTGATGCAGACCGTCGCGGAAAACAGAAGCTTCGGAGGCGTGCAGGGCGTGTACAAGCACGCCTCCGAGACCTGCGGTTGCGACATGACCTTCGCGGTCTACATGCCGCCGCAGGCCGCCAAGGGGCCGGTGCCGGTGCTGTGGTACCTGTCGGGTCTGACCTGCACCCATGAAAACGCGATGACCAAGGGCGGCTTTCAGGAACACGCGGCAAGGCATGGCCTTGCCGTGGTGTTCCCCGATACCTCGCCGCGCGGCGAGGGGGTGGCCAATGACGATGCCTATGATCTGGGGCAGGGCGCGGGGTTTTACGTCAACGCCCGGCGCGACCCGTGGAAGCCGCATTTCCGGATGTATGATTACATCACCCAGGAGCTGCGCGGCATCGTCGAGGGCATGGACGGCATTGGCGCCGCCCATGGCATCACCGGCCATTCCATGGGCGGGCACGGGGCGCTGACCATCGCCATGCGTAACCCCGAGATGTTCGACAGCCTGTCGGCCTTTGCGCCCATCGCCAACCCGACCGCGTCGGATTGGGGGCGCAAGCAGTTCAGCGCCTATCTTGGCGATGACGAGGGCTGCTGGGCCGGTCACGATTCCACGCTGCTGCTGGAGGAGCGCGGCTGGAAGGGGGACCTGCTGATCGATCAGGGCGCATCGGACCAGTTCCTCGATCTGCTCAAGCCGGAAAGCCTTGCAAAGGCGATGGCGGCAAAGCGCCAGCCGGGCACGTTCCGGATGCAGGAAGGCTACGATCACTCGTATTTCTTCGTGAACAGCTTTGCCGGCGATCACGTGGCCTGGCACGCGGCGCGGCTGAAATAAGGAAGACCCTGAAAGGGAGGAGACCCATATGCTCGACAAACTGCTCGCCACGGCCTGCCTGACCCTTCTGAGCGCCGGTGCGGCCATCGCCGAAGGCGATGCCGCCAAGGGCGAGAAGGTGTTCCGAAAATGCATGGCCTGCCACGCTGTTGGAGAGGATGCCAAGACCAAGACCGGGCCGATCCTGAACGGCATCGTGGGGCGCGCGATCGCCTCTCAGGAGGATTTCGCCTATTCCGACGTGCTCATGGATCTGGCCGCCGAGGGCGGCACATGGACGCCCGAGGAACTCGGCCATTTCCTTGAAAAGCCGCGGGATTACGCCAAGGGCACCAAGATGTCCTTTGCCGGCCTGCGCAAGGAACAGGAGCGCGCCGATGTGATCGCGTTTCTCGCGACACATCCGTGAGGGGCCGCAGGGCAGGGCCCTGCACAGCGAAATTCCGGATACGGCGGGAGGAGAAGAGGCGCCGTATCCGGATGTACCGTTCGACCCGATGCGATGGGTGGGCGGCATAAGCGAGGCGACGCTGTCGCCGCTTGACCAAGGGAGAAGGACATGAAGAACCTGACGCTTCTGACGTCGGGGCTGGCGCTGTGCGCCGCCTCGATGGCATTTGCCAACCAAGATCTGCAGACGCAGATCGACAATCCGGCGCAATGGGCGATCCAGACCGGCGATTACGCCAACCAGCGCTATTCCGAACTCAACCAGATCACCGCCGACAACGTGGGCGACCTTCAGGTCGCGTGGACCTTCTCGACCGGTGTGCTGCGTGGTCACGAGGGCTCGCCGCTGGTGATCGGCGACATGATGTATGTGCACACGCCCTTCCCCAACACGGTCTACGCGCTGGACCTGAACGAGGATGGCAAGATCAAGTGGAAATACGCGCCCAAGCAGGACCCGGATGTCATCCCGGTGATGTGCTGCGACACGGTGAACCGCGGCGTCGCCTATGCCGATGGCAAGATCTTCCTGCATCAGGCCGACACCAAGGTCGTGGCGCTGGATGCCGACAGCGGCGAAGTGCTGTGGGACGTGGTCAATGGCGATCCGTCCAAGGGCGAGACCAACACCGCCACCGTGCTGCCGGTCAAGGATAAGATCATCGTCGGCATCTCGGGCGGTGAATTCGGGGTGCGCGGCCATGTGACCGCCTACAATATGGACACCGGCGAACAGGAATGGCGCGCCTATTCCATGGGGCCGGATTCCGACATCCTGATGGATCCCGAAAACACCACGCATCTTGGCAAGCCGGTGGGGGCCGACAGCGGCACCAACACATGGGAAGGCGATCAGTGGATGATCGGCGGCGGCACCACATGGGGCTGGTATTCCTATGACGCCGAGGCCGACCTGATCTATTACGGCACCGGCAACCCGTCGACATGGAACCCCTCGCAGCGCCCGGGCGACAACCGCTGGTCGATGACCATCATGGCCCGCGACCCCGACGATGGCATGGCCAAGTGGGTCTACCAGATGACCCCCCACGACGAATGGGATTATGACGGCGTCAACGAGATGATCCTCACCGATCAGACCATCGACGGCACCGAGCGCAAGCTGCTCACCCATTTCGACCGCAACGGGCTTGGCTATACGCTGGACCGGATCACCGGCGAATTGCTGGTGGCCGAAAAGTTCGATCCGGCGGTAAACTGGACCAGCGGCGTCGACATGGACCCGGAGTCCGAAACCTACGGTCGCCCGACCGTGGTGGCGGAATACTCGACCGCGCAGAACGGCGAAGACGTCAACTCCACCGGCATCTGCCCCGCGGCGCTCGGGTCCAAGGACCAGCAGCCGGCGGCCTATTCGCCCAAGACCGAACTGTTCTACGTGCCGACCAACCACGTCTGCATGGATTATGAACCGTTCCGGGTCAGCTATACGGCGGGCCAGCCCTATGTGGGCGCAACCCTTGCCATGTATCCGGCGCCCGACAGCCATGGCGGCATGGGCAACTTCATCGCCTGGGACAACATCGCGGGCGAGATCAAGTGGTCGCTGCCCGAGCAGTTCTCGGTCTGGTCCGGCCCGCTGGCCACCGCGGGCGACGTGGTGTTCTACGGCACGCTCGAAGGCTATCTCAAGGCGATCTCGGCCGAGACCGGCGAAGAGCTTTACCGCTTCAAGACCCCGTCGGGCATCATCGGCAACGTGATGAGCTACGAACAGGACGGCAAACAATACATCGCCGTGCTGTCGGGGGTTGGCGGCTGGGCGGGCATTGGCCTTGCCGCTGGTCTGACCAATCCGAACGACGGTCTTGGAGCCGTGGGCGGCTATTCGGCCCTGTCGGATTACACCGCGCTTGGCGGCCAGCTGACGGTCTTTACCCTGCCCGACTGATCCGCAGCCATCAGCCGGACCGGCGGGGCACATGGCCCCGCCGGTTCACCTTTCATGATATTCGCAGGACAGCTGACACCATGACCCGACCCCACATCCTGATCGCGGCAGCCGCCCTTGTGGCTGGCTCTGCCCTGTCCGCCGCCGAGGGCGTCTCGATGGACGATCCCAACATCAAGGTGGATTACCAAGAGGATGGCCGCTATTTCACCGAGGATGGCGTGCCCACCTTCAACGTCGCCGAAGACGGCACGGTCGACTGGCCGACCTTTTCCGGCTTCCGCCGTTATCACGCCGAATGCCATGTCTGCCACGGCCCCGACGGCGAGGGGTCGACCTATGCTCCGGCGCTGAAGGAGTCCGCCGTCGAGATGGATTACTACGATTTCCTCGACGTGGTGACCAATGGGCGGCGCAAGGTCGGCGCGGCGGAAAATTCGGTGATGCCCGCCTTCGGGGTCAACCCGAACGTGATGTGCTACCTCGATGACATCTACACCTATCTCAAGGCGCATGGCTCTGGCGCGATCGACCGTGGCCGCCCCGCCAAGAAGGAAGCCAAATCCGACGTCTATGCCGAGACCGAAAATGCCTGCATGGGCTGAGGCGCTGCGTTCGGCCTGCCGACAGCGGCGCTTGGTGCTGGCGCTGACCGCTCTGCTGGCCTGCCATGGTGCGCCGGGCGGGGCGCAGACCTCGGATCTTGTCTCGCGCACGGCGTTGCGGGTTTGCGCCGATCCGGCCAATGATCCGATGTCGATGCAGGATGGATCAGGCTATGAGAACCGTCTTGCCGAGTTGATCGCATCGAAGCTGGATCTGCCGGTCACATATGAATGGTATCCGATGGCCACCGGGTTCATCCGCAACACGCTCAAGGCGGGCAAGTGCGACGTGGTGATGGGCTATGCCCAAGGCCACGAGCTGGTGCTGAATTCGAACCATTACATGACCTCGGCCTTTGTGCTGATCGTGCCCGCGAGCGGCGATCTGGCGGCGGTGCGCAAGCTCGATGATCCGGCGTTGCAGGGGCACCGCATCGGGGTCATCGCCGGGTCTCCGCCTGCGAACCATCTGGCGCGCAACGGGCTGATCGGCAAGGCGAAGCCCTATCAGCTGGTCGTCGACCGGCGCCATGACTCTCCGTCCGGGCAGATGCTCGATGATCTGGCGGCGGGCCGCATCGACGCCGCCGTGATGTGGGGGCCGATTGCCGGGCCGCTGGTCAAGCGGCGCGGTATGGATGTGGCGGTGATCCCGCTGTTGCGCGAGGATCATTTCCCCAAGCTGTTCTACCGCATCACCATGGGCGTGCGGCAGGGCGAAAAGGTCTGGCAGCGCAAGCTCAACTCGCTGATTCGACGCCATCAGGGCGAAATCGACGCCATTCTTGCCGAGGCCGGGGTGCCTCTGGTCTCCGACATGGGCGACAAGATGATCGAGCTGGGCCAATGAGGCTGGCGTTGGCGCTGATGTTGCTGCCGGCGCTGGCCGTGGCGCAAGAGCCGGACGGCTTTCGCATGGCGCAGTATCGCGCCCCGGTGCCCGAAACCCTGTCTGGCGCGACGGTGATCAGCGCACAGGACGCCCACGCGCTCTGGCAACAGGGCGCCGCGTTCATCGACGTGCTGCCGCGCCCGCCAAAGCCCGACGCCCTGCCCGAGGGCACGATCTGGCGTGAAAAGCCGCGCCAGTCGATCCCCGGCGCGATTTGGCTGCCCAACGTCGGTTATGGCGAGATCGCCGAGGTCATCGACGCCTATTTCCGCGCCGGGCTTGACCACGCCACTGGCGGCGATTCCGCCCGCCAGCTGGTGATCTTTTGCCTTGATGACTGCTGGATGAGCTGGAACGCCGCGAAGCGGGCGCTTGGCTATGGCTATTCCGCCGTGGCATGGATGCCGACCGGCAGCGATGGCTGGAGCGCCGAGGATTACCCCACCGAACAGCTGCACCCCTGGCATCCGGGCTGACGCTGGGTCCGCCCATTCGCTGGGCGGCTTTCCGGGCGATGGATTTTTTTGATCAAATTATTCGGATAGGGGCTTTACCGAGCACGTGAAATATTTTGTCATCTGTCCCGGAGCAGTTGAAAGGATCCCGCCGGATGCGCGACTCTAGCGATATGGGCGAAGGCAAGGTATTGAGCGCGGTCACGCTGGCCGGCGTGGCGAAATTCTTCGGCACTTTCAAGGCGATCGAGGGCATAGACCTGACGATCCGGCAGAACGAGTTCTTCACGCTGCTTGGCCCATCGGGCTGCGGCAAGACCACGATCCTGCGGATGCTCGCCGGGTTCGAGACCCCGAGTAGCGGCGAAATCCTGCTTGATGGGCGCGACATTTCACGACTTGGGCCGAACCAGCGCCCGGTCAACACGGTGTTCCAGAATTACGCACTGTTTCCGCATCTGAGCGTGGCGCAGAACATCGGCTTTGCGCTGAAGATGCTGGGCAGGCCGCGCCCCGAGATCCGCGATACCGTCGAAGACATGCTGGCACTGGTGCAGCTGTCGGGCCGGGGCGATCAGCTGGTGACGCAGCTGTCGGGCGGGCAGCAGCAGCGCGTCGCACTGGCGCGGGCGCTGGCACCGCGCCCCAAGGTGCTGCTGCTGGACGAGCCGCTGTCGGCGCTGGATCAGAAGCTGCGCAAGACCATGCAGATCGAACTGAAGCGGATGCAGCGCGAGACCGGCATCACCTTTGTCTTTGTCACCCACGATCAGGAAGAAGCCCTGACCATGTCCGACCGCATCGCCGTGCTGTCGAACGGCGCGCTACGGCAGGTCGGCAGCCCGCACGAGATCTACAACCACCCGGTCGACCGCTTCGTGGCGGATTTCATCGGTGAAACCAACCTGCTGACCGGGAGTGTCATCCGGCAGGACGGCGATTGCGCCCATGTCGTGCTGCCCGGCGGCGTGACCATCGAGGCGCAATGCCCCCATGCCGTCAGCGCGGGCAGCGAGGTGACGCTGGCAGTGCGCCCCGAACATTGCACCCTTGCCGGGCCGGAGGCACCGCTGAGCGGGTTCATCGAACAGGTGGTCTATTTCGGCACCGACACGCATTTCCACCTGCGCCTGCCGGGCGGCGCGGCGCTGGTGCTGCGCCGCCAGAACGCCGCCGATGGCAGGGCGCTGCCGCAGCAGGGCGAGACGGTCGGCGTTGCGCTGGCCCCGTCGGCCACCCGCGTGCTGAGGGACTGAGCGATGCAGAGCCTTACCGATCTGGAAGTCTCGCTGCGCCGCGCCGATGTGCGGCGGCGCTGGTGGCTGAGCCTGCCCGCGATGCTCGTGGTGATCCTTGGCGGGGTCGGGCCGCTGCTGATCGTGGTGGTCTATTCCTTTCTCGAGGCCGGGCCCTATGGCGACGTGGTCTGGAAGTTCTCGGGGGAGGGCTGGTTCAACGTCCTGTTCGAACGGGATATCTTCGACGATACCGTGTCCATCGCCGATGCGCATCTGACGATCCTGTGGCGCAGCGTCAAGCTGTCGGGGATCACCACGCTGCTGTGTCTGATCGTCGGCTTTCCGACGGCCTATTACATGGCCAGCCGGGGGCCAAAGGCGCGCGGGCTGCTGCTGTTGCTGATCACCGTGCCGTTCTGGACCAACCTGTTGATCCGCACCTTTGCCATCCAGCAACTGCTGCGCGCCGAAGGGCTGGTCAACGTGGTGCTGATGAAGCTGCGGCTGACCGACGCGCCGGTGCAGCTGCTCTATTCGGATTTCGCCATCCTGACGGGGATGACCTATGTCTACCTGCCGCTGATGGTGCTGCCGCTGTATTCCACCATGGAGAAATTCGATTTCCGCCTGATGGAGGCGGCCTATGATCTTTATGCCAGCCGCCGCAAGGCGCTGACCGGGGTGCTGATCCCGCTGGTGAAACCGGGGATGATCGCGGGCTGTACGCTGGTCTTTATTCCCTGCCTTGGAAGCTATGTCATCCCGCGCGTGCTCGGCGGTGGCACCAACCTGATGATCGGCAACCTGATCGAGCTGCAATTCGGCGCGGGCCGCAACTGGCCGCTGGGGGCGGCGCTGTCGATCGCGCTGGTGGCGCTGGTGATGATCGGCCTTGTGATCTTTCAGAAGAACGACCGCAGCGGGGGCGACAATGCGTAAGGGTTTCGACACGCGCTCGCTGCCGGGCTTTGGCATCATGGCCTTGCTGTGCTTTGCGGCGCTGTACCTGCCGATTGCGGTGCTGGTGGTGTTCTCGTTCAACGCGGGCGACTCCATTGCGGTGATGCAGGGGCTGAGCCTGCGCTGGTTCGTCGCCGCCGCGCAGAACGAGCAGGTGATCGACGCCTCGATCCGCTCGTTGCAGGTGGCGGTGGCGGCGGCGGGGCTGGCGACATTCGTGGCGACGCTGGCGGCGGTGGCGACCACGCGCACCCACCGCTACCGGGGCCGCGATGCCAAGATCATGCTGTTCACCGTGCCGCTGATGGTGCCCGAGATCGTCACCGCCGTGGCGCTGCTTATCCTTGTGAGCAAGCTCAAGGTCTGGACCGGTTACACCGGGCTGGGCTACCTGATCCTCAGCCACGCGGCGTTTTGCGTGCCCTTCGCCTATATGCCGATCCGGGCGCGGCTGTCGGGGATGGACACCACGCTGGAGGCCGCCGCGGCCGATCTTTACGCCAGCCGCTGGCAGGCCTTTGCCCATGTCACCTTGCCGCTGCTGCTGCCGGGGATCATCGCGGGGTTCATGCTGGGATTTGTCATCTCTCTGGACGATGTGGTGATCACCGAATTCGTCAAATCCGCCGGGCAGGACACGCTGCCCACCTATATGCTCGGCCAGTTGCGCCGCAACATCACCCCCGAGATCAACGCCATCTCGACAGCCTTCCTGATGCTGTCCATCGTGCTGATCGTGCTGTTCTATCTGCTGAGCAACCGCAAGAAGACCTGAAGACGGGCGCACAGACGCCCGCGATCCCAACATGGAGAACCAACATGAAAAAACTGCTGTTCACCACCGCCGCGCTGGCTGTGGCAAGCGCCGCCCATGCCGAGGGCGAGCTCAACATCTTCAACTGGGGCAATTACACCAGCCCCGAGCTGATCGAGAAGTTCGAACAGGAATTCGACGTCAAGGTGACCATCACCGACTATGATTCCAACGACACCGCGCTGGCCAAGGTGCGCCAAGGCGGGCATGGATTCGATATCGTCGTGCCGACCAATTCGTCGATGCCGATCTTCATCAGCGAGGGGCTGCTGATGGAAAGCCGCCCCGACCAGATGGAGAATTTCAAGAACGTCGATCCGAAATGGGTCGATGTGGCATTCGATCCGGGTCGGCATTATTCGGTGCCATGGCAATGGGGAACGACGGGCATCACCGTCAATACCTCGGTCTATGACGGCGATATCAACACCAGCGACATCTTCCTCGATCCGCCCGAGGAACTGGTCGGCAAGATCAACGTCGTGCCGGAAATGTCGGACGTGATGTCTATGACGATCTACAACGTCGGCGGCGAGGCCTGCACCGAGGATCTGACGGTGCTCAAGCAGGTGCGTGACAAGCTGGTCGCGGCCAAGCCCAAATGGCTGTCGATGGATTACGGCAACATCGACAACTTCGCGGCCGGCGACATCGCCGCCGGGGTCAACTGGAACGGCGCCTCCTTCCGCGCGCGGGCCAAGAACCCTGACATCGCCTATGGCTACCCCGCCGAAGGCTACCCGGTGTGGATGGACAACGCCGCCATCCTTGCCGATGCCACCAATGTCGAGAACGCCAAGCTGTTCCTGAACTTCATCATGGAGCCGGAGAACGCCGCGATGCTGTCGTCTTTCGCGCGCTATGCCAACGGTATCATGGGCTCCGAGGCGTTCATGCCCGAGGACATGGGCGAGGCGCCCGAGATCGTCATCCCCGAGGAGCTGAAAGCCGCCGGTCATTTCCTGCCGCCCTGCGCGCCCGAGGTGAACCAGCTTTACACAAGGATCTGGACCGAACTGATGAAGTAAGGCGGCCTTGCTGCACTGATCGCGGGTCGCCTTGTCGGGCGGCCCGTTTGCCTAGACGAAAGAGATCTTGATGAGCGTGCCTTCGATCCTGATTCACAATGCCTCTGTCTTGACCATGGACGACGACTGCCCCCGCGCCAGCGCGGTGGCGTTGGCGGGCAACAGCGTTCTGGCGGTGGGCGGCGAAGACCTGCTGTCACTGGCGAGCACGGGCACCAGGATCATCGACGCACAGGGTCGCACGGTGCTGCCGGGGTTCAACGACAGCCATCTGCATCTTTTCATCGGCGCGGTCGGTCTGGCGCATCTGGACCTTACCCATATCAAGGGCGTCGATGCGCTGCGCGATGCGGTGCGCAGCTATGCCGCCGAGCACCCGGACGAATTCCTGCTCTGCGCCGAGTTTACCGATTATTCGATTCTGGGCGAGGGGGTGGCGATCACCCGCCACGTGCTTGACGAGATCCTGCCGGACCGGCCCTTCGTGATGACCGCCTTTGACAACCATACCTCGTGGTGCAACACGGCGGCGCTGAAGGCGGGGGGTATTCTGCAGGGGCGGGCGCTGCCCGTGGGCAACGAGATCGTCATGGGCGAGGACGGGCAGGCAACCGGCGAGCTGCGCGAGGCCGATGCGATGGCGCCGGTACGCTCGCTCTCTGCAACCGGCTGGCGCGAGGGGCTGGGCATGGCCACGGGGGGCGATCCAGAAAGCGTGACGGAGGCCGAGCGGGCGAGCGATCGCGAGATCCTCAGGCGCGGGCTGGCCTATTGTGCGCAGAACGGCGTGACCTCGATCCAGAACATGGACGGGACCCTTTACACGCTGGAGCTTCTTGAAGAGATCGACCGCGAGATCGGCTTGCCGGTACGGGTCCGCGTGCCGTTCCATTGCAAGAATTTCACCGAGTTGAGCGAATTCACCAGCCGCGCGGCACGCTGGCGTGAACGGTTCACCGGCTCGAAGCTGCGTTCGGATTTCGTCAAGATGTTCATCGACGGTGTGACCGAAAGCGGCACGGCGGTGTTCCTTGGTGGGTATGGTGATGCGCCGGAAGAAAACGGTGATCCGCTGTTCAGCCAGGACGCGCTGAACGCGGCGGTGGCCGAGGCCGACCGGCTGGGTTTTCAGGTGGCGATCCATGCCATCGGCGATGGCGGCATCCGCATGGTTCTGGATGCCTATGAGAACGCGGCTTGCGTGAACGGGCGGCGCGACAGCCGCCACCGCATCGAGCATATCGAGGTGCTGCACCCCGCGGATCTGCCGCGGTTCGCAGCGCTTGGTGTGGTGGCCTCGATGCAGCCCGTCCACGTTCCGGGGGCGGGGCTGTTCGGCTCCGAGCTGTACCTGTCGCGGATTGGGCGCGAACGCTGGCCGGGCGGCTTTCCGGTGCGCTCGCTGAAGGAGAGCGGCGCGCGGGTGGTCTATTCCACCGATTGGCCGGTGGTGCCGCTCGCGCCGATGCTGACGGTGAAATGCGCGGTCTGCCGCAAGCCTTGGGCCGAGGGGCTCAAGGACGAGGCACTGGATCTGCACGAGACGCTGGAGGCCTATACGCGCGCCGGGGCATGGGTTGAATTCTGCGAGGACGAGAAGGGGATGTTGCGGCCGGGAATGCTGGCCGATCTGGTGATGCTGGACGGGGATATCGAAGCGGTTGCGCCCGATGCAATCGAGAGCATCGCGCCGGGTCTGACGATCTGCGACGGGGTGGTGACGTTTTCGCGCGCGCCCTGAGGGCAGAGGGGGGCCAGCCCCCCGCGCTATCGCGCCCCCCCCCGGAGTTTATCTGGCAAGATGAAGGGGGGCGCGGCGCGTTATTCTGTGAGCGCGGCTACTGGATGGTGATTTCGACGCGCTGGCTTTCGCCGGTGGAGCCGGGGATCTTGAGTTCATAACGGCCGGGCTTGATGGCGAGGAATTCGATCTCCATCGTGCCGGCTTCGTCGAATTCTACCGATTCAAGGCCGAAGGGGCGGATTTCAAGCCCGTTGATCACCACCTCGTTGATCCAGATCGCCCGGAAGAAGCCCGAGCCTTCGAGGCCCAGCTCGCCCGAGCCATCGGCGGTGATTTCGACTTCGTAGAGCGTGCCGGATTTCAGTGTGATCGGAGCGTCTGCAAGGGGTTTGCCAACCGACAGGGTGATCTCGGGCATGTCTTCCTTGTTGGAGTTCGACAGCACGCCGGCGAAGCCGAAATCATGGGCGGCGGCGGGCAGGGCAGCGAGTGCCAGAGCGGCGGCGAGAAGGGCTGATTTCATGGCTGGGATCCTTCAGACGAGGTGGGGAACGAGCGTGGCAGGGCTGCCGCGCAGTTCGAGAACCCTGGCGCCGAGGCGGGTGGCCTCGGATCTGGCGTGGGTGACGAAGAGGGTGGCGGGGCGGTGCTCGGCGATCAGCTCTTGCGTCAGTTGCAACATCTGGTCGGCGAGGTCTTGATCGAGCGAGACGAAGGGTTCGTCCATGATCAGCAATTCGGGGGCACCGGCAAAGGCGCGGGCCAGCGCGAGGCGGCGTTGCTGGCCAAGCGACAGCGCGCGGGGGAAAGCATCACCGCGCCCCGCGAGGCCGACACGGGCCAGCATGTCGTTCGCCGCGCGCCCGGTCAGGGCGGGGTGGATCAGCGTCAGGTTTTGGGCCGCGCTGCGCCATGGCAGCAGGGTTGGTTCCTGAAACACCATGGCGATGCGCTTGGGGCGGCGGATGCTGCCATCGAAGTCGCGATCGAGCCCGGCGACGATGCGCAGCACCGTCGACTTGCCGATGCCCGAGGGCCCGACCAGCGCCACGGTCTCGCCGCGGGCGACGGTGAAGACGATGTCGCGCAGCACCTGCACCGGCCCGAAACCTTTGGCGCGGATCTCAGCCTGTAGCGGCGGTCTGTCCATATGCAGGCTGCGGGGGGGCGTCATCGCCTGAGGGTGGTGCGGATCGGGGGTCATTGTACCTCTGCGAACAGGCCAGCGGGGACGTGATATGCCTTGCCGACCAGCTCTGTGCCGCCAAGTTCCCCCATCAGCGCCAGCAGCCTATCTGCGGCCGCCGCGTCGACCGGCCCGCGCGCGGGGACACCGGCCAGCCAGTCGCCGCGCAGCTGGTCGAACTGGGCCTCATTGGCCGCGTTCATCTGTGGGCGGATCGCATCCCATGCGGCGGCATCGGCGAGCATGTCCTTGGCGTCGCGGCTGGCCTCGTAGAAGGCCTGCGCAAGGCCGGAATGGGCGTCGAGGAAGCCTTGCTTGAAGTAGTAGCCCAGCAGCGGCACGTCGGGATCGAGGCCAAGCGCCGTGGCGGCGGTCTCGACCGAGATCAGCTCGCGCATCCCGGCGGCTTTCATCTTGGCGAGGAAATGCCAGAAGTTGATCGCGCCCGCGTAATCGCCGCCAAGCGCCGATTTGAAGATCAGCGGCGGCGCGCCAAAGACCTGTTCCGTGTCGGCCTTGAGATCGAAACCCTCTTCCTGCCGGGCATAGGCGCGCAGGATCAGCCAGGATTTGTCGAGCGGGCCACCTGCGATACCGATCTTGCCGCCCTGAAGGTCCTTGAGGGTCTGGGCGGGCGAGTCCTGCGCCACCACCACGGCGCCGACGGCGCGGGAATAGGGGATCACCACGTAGTCCTTGCCCTCGGCACGCTGGCGGGCGACCCAGATCCAGTCGGCAACGGCCATGTCGGCAGCGTCGCCTTCAACCGCGATGCGGGTGGCGCCATTGTCGGCATAGGGCTGCATCGCCAGCTTGAAGCCGTGCTTTTCATCGAGCCCGTTGTCGATGATCGTCGAGAGTTCCCAGTTCACCGTGCCGATCTGAAGCGTGGCGGCGCGGATCACCGGAAGATCCTGCGCAAGGGCGCTGCCCGCAAGGCACAGCGCGGCTATACTCAAAGCGAGTCGGTTCAGCATTTGTCTGTTTCCTCCCACCGGCTTGCGCCGTCCCGCCTGCATCTTGCCGACAGCGCGGCGGCTGTCCACCCGACCAAAGGCGCAGACGGATGCCCGGTCGAAACGCACTTGGGGGCCCTCAGTCCGGGGTGACCACCACGCCCCAGGGTTGCTGGCCCACCGGGATCGACTTTATGGCCTTTTCTTTCGCCACGTCGATCACCGTGATGTCGTTGGAATTGCCGTTGGTGGTCAGCAGGTAATCTTCGCCCGGGGTAAAGGCCATCTGCCAGACCCGTTGGCCGACCATGATGTAATCTTCAACCTCGAGGCTTTGGCCGTTAATCACCGCGACGCGGTTGGCCGGACCCAGCGCCACGAAGATGCGGCTGCCATCGCGGGTGATGCGCACGCCGACCGGTTGCAGCCATTCCGGCAGCACTCCGGGCACGTCGAAGCTGATCTTTTGCGACAGGGTCGGGGTGCCGTCTTGTGCGATGTCGATCACGCTCACCGTGCCGCCGATTTCCGAGGACACGAACAGCCGCGTGCCGTCGGCGCTGTATTCGGCGTAGCGTGGGCGCTGATCGACCAGCACATTGTGCTTGATCTGGTAATCCGCCGTCCAGATGAAATGCGCCATGTTGGTGGTTTCCGACGTGTTCACCACCCATTGCTGGTCGGGCGAGATCGCCATGCCTTCGGGTTCCACGCCCACCGGGACCTCGGCCAGGATACGATGGGTCTGCGTGTCGGTCACCGTGACGAGGTTATCGTCTTCGTTGGCGATATAGAGCGGCGAGCCGGTCGGGTGGATCACGAACAGCTCGGGGTCTGGCCCCGAGGGCAGGGTATACAGCTCTTCGTAGCTGAGCGTGTCGAACACCCGCACCGTGTCGTCATCCGAGGCGCAGACATACAGCAGCGTGCCATCGGGCGACAGGGTGATGCCGCGCGGGCGGTTGCCGCCGTCGAATTCCTCGATCACGCTCCATGTGTCGGTGTCGATCACCGAGATGGTGTTGCCGCGCTCGTTCGAGACAAAGGCCTTGCCGGCAAGCGCGCCCGAGGCTGCAAGGCAAAGCGCGGCGGTCAGGATCAGTTTCATCTTTGTGTCCTACTTGAATGCGGTGCAGTTGGATTCCGGCTCGTCCAGCCCGAGCGTGTCGAGCGGCGAGACCCGGTGCAGAAAGCCATCCTGCGGCGAGACGCTGACGGTGATGCGCCCGTCATAAAGCAGGATCGGCTGGCGCAGCTGGCCGTTCCATGGCCGGAAGGTCACCTTCTGCCCCTTGAAAGCCGCCAGCTCGAAATCTTCCGAGAGCACGTAATCCTCGATCACCGCCGGGTCATTCGAGGAGGTGCGCGTCACCGCCTCGCCCAGAACGCGCAGGGCAAGCCATGTGTTGAAATCCTCGTCCATCACGTGGCGCCGGGTCAGCGTCTCGAAGCGGTTCTGGAACTGGGTCGCGCCCCAGGCTTCATGCGCGCCGTGAATGGCAACCGGGCGCAAGCCGGCGCTGCCCAGAACCGGGCGCGGGGTCCACAGGTGAAAGGGCAGGTACGCGGCGAAATAATCCGTCGCATCGGCGGCGATCACCACGTCATGCGCCTCGGCCCCTTGCAGAAAGGTCGGCAACTGGCGCTGCACCAGAACATGGCCTGAATCGGTGCGCCGCGCGCCGCCGGTGTCTTCGAAAATGCGCTCTTCGACGATGGTCGCGCCGAATTTCTGCGCCGCGTGGCGGTAGGCGTCGGCCAAGGCGCGGTCGGCGGGGTTCGATCCGGACACGAGGAACCAGCGTTTCCATTGCTTCCAGATTGCGAATTGCGCCACCGCATCGGCCATCATGGCCTCGGACGGGGCGATGTGCAGCAGGTTGGCGCGGCAGGCCTCGCTGCGCAGCGCCGCGTCGGGGGCGCGACTGTTGAAGATCAGCGCACCATCCTGCGCGGCGCGCTCGGCCAGCGCCGCGATCTCGGGCGCCTTGGCATCCACCACCACGTAGCGGATGCCCGTGCCAAGCATCTCTTCGAGCGCCGCCATCGCCATGTCGGGGGCGGCGCTGGCGGTCACGGTTTCATAGCTGTGCCCGAGAAAGCGCCCGGTGGTGGCGTTGTCCTCGTCGGCCAGCATGGCCCCGGCAAAGGCAAGATCATCGGGGCGGTTGTCATAGCGCGAGATCGGCAGCAGGGCGGGGTAATCGACCCGCAGCACACCGGCCCGGATGTCGAGCGCCTGAGCGCCAAAGGCAATGCCAGCAAACGCCGCGGCGAGCAGCGGCAGGGCTTTTGTCTGCAATGTCTCCTCCCATCGCCCCTGTTGCGGGGCGTCCTTGTGCCTGCCCGAAACCGGCGAAGTCGCCCGGCCCGAGGCCCCGAAGCCTGCCCCTCCCCGGGCGACTTCGGAACCGATACTTCCGGATCGGTTGCGAGACTGAGGGTAGCGGGGGCACCTTTGGACGCGAGTCTTAATTTCTGAGAAGGCGCCGATGCTTGCCCGTTTGACCTTGGTACTGATGAGCCTTGCCATGCCCGCCGTGGCGGGTGGCAAGGTGGCGTTCTTCGGGCTGAGCTATCTCGATGACAGCCTTCAGACGCAGGAGCTGGGGCAGGACCCGGCAGAGCTGCAACGCCTTGCGATGCTGACGCAGATGGTGCGCGATCGCTTTAGCGCCGCGGGCTACGATCTGGTCGATCTGGCCCCGGTTCAGGGCAAGCTCGACGGGGTGATGAACCCGGCGAAATGCTATGGCTGCGACACCCGCATGGCGGCCGAACTGGGCGCCGATTTCAGCCTCGTCGGAGAGGTGCAGAAAGTGTCGAACCTGATCCTGTCGATGAACCTGCAGATGCGCGCAGCATCCACGGGCGAGATGGTGAAAGGCCGCGTCGTCGATATCCGTGGCAATACGGATGAAAGCTGGCGGCGGGGCATGGAGTACATCCTGCGCAACACGTTCTTCAGGGAGGAGCACGAATGAACAGACGAAGCTTGCTGGCCACGGGGGCGGTGCTTGCACTGCTGCCGGGCGCCGCGCTGGCGCATGGGCCGACCCGGCAAAAGATCACGCTGACCGCCGAGGTCTCTGCCGATCCGGCCGAGGTCTGGGCGATCATCGGCAATTTTCAGGACATGGGCTGGCACCCGGCGGTGGTCTCGCAGGAGGGGCAGGGGGGCAATGACATCGACGCCACCCGCAGCCTGTATCTGAGCGATGCCGGTCGCGAGGGGCCAAGGATCGAGGAGGTGCTCTACAAATATTCCGCCGAGAATATGTCGTATAGCTACCGCATCACCGATGTGGCGGTCGAGGTGCTGCCGGTGACCAATTACAGCTCGCACCTGACGGTGACGCCGCGCGATGGCGGCGGATCGGTGGTGGAATGGCGCGGCGCGTTCTATCGCGGCTATCCCAACAACGATCCGCCCCCCGAGCTGAACGACGAGGCGGCCATTGCGGCGGTCAGCGCCGTCTATCAGGCGGGGCTGGATGCGCTGGTCGAGACCTTTGGTGCGCCTGCATCCTAGCGCAGGGCTGCTGGTTCTGGCACTGGCGCCCGCCAGCGCCGACCTCGCCTTTGTGACCTGCCAGACCGGTGATGCGCTGAGCGTCGTCGACACCGTGTCGCAGGCTGAAATCGCCCGCTGGGAGGTGCCCGGAAAGCCGGCCGGGGTCGCTGTTGCGCCGGGCGCGATCTATACGGTTTCGCCGGGCGACAAGACCGTGCGGCGCTGGTCGCCCGAGGGCGCGCTGCTGGCATCGCAGGTGCTGGATGGCGGCCCGATCGGGGCGGTCTTCGATGCGGCGCGGGGGCGGTTGTTCGTTTCCGACTGGTACAATGCGCGGGTCTTCCTGATGGAGGATCCGCCATGAAAGCCGTTGTGCTGTTGATGCGACTTGCCGCGCAGGTGCGGTAAACCTGAGGTGCTGTGCGCGCGCACAGCGCTGCGTCAGCGGCATCCCCGCCTGCACCAAGGTGGATATGGCGGGTTCTTGACGGCTGGCGGTGCAGGGGGGCGCTGCCCCCCGCGCGATGCGCTCCCCCCGGGATATTTCAGGCCAGAAGAAGGCCGGGGCCGCGCCCGGTATCGGAACGGATGTGCATGCGGCGCGTTATAGCTTTGCTTTGCCACGAGGACCGCGCCCGATGACTGTTTATCGCCACTCCGCCACGCAGCAGGATCCCGATACCCCTTATGACGAAGCGCCAGCGGGCGGCTGGGGGTCGCTGGAGGGCATTGCACAGATCGCTGGCGAGGCAAAGCCGTCGGCTGTGGCGATGAAGATTCTTGGAACGTTGAACAAGCCGGGAGGGGCGATGTGTTCGTCCTGCGCCTGGGCCAAGCCCGCCAAGCCCGGTCCGGTGGAATTCTGCGAGAATGGTGCCAAAGCGACCTTGTGGGAGCTGGACCGGCGGCGCGCCGACGCGGCGTTCTTTGCCGATCACACGCTCGAGGAGCTGAAAGGTTGGCACGACCACGATCTGGAAAGCGCCGGGAGGCTGACCGAGCCGTTGCGCTATGATGTGGCGCAGGATCGCTATGTTGCCACCAGCTGGGACGACGCCTTTGCGGCCATCGGCGCCGAGCTGCGCGCCATGGATCCGCAGCAGGCGGTGTTCTACGCATCGGGGCATGCCGGGCTGGAGGCGTCGTATCTTTATGCGCTGTTCGCCCGCGCCATGGGGCATCAGAACCTGCCGCAAAGTTCGAACATGTGTCACGAGACGACCTCGGTGAACCTCAAGACCTTCATCGGCACGCCGGTCGGCACCTGCACGCTTGAGGATTTCGACCATTGCGATGCGATCTTCTTTTTCGGTCAGAACACCGGGAGCAATTCGCCGCGCTTTCTGCACACCCTCAAGGCGGCGGTGGACCGGGGCTGCCGGATCGTGACCTTCAACCCGGTGCGCGAGCGGGGATTGATCGAATTCGCCGATCCGCAAAGCCCGGCGCAGATGACGCTGGCCCCGGCGACGAAGATGTCTCGGCATTATTATCAGGTGAAGCCGGGCGGCGACATCGCGGTGATGGCAGGGCTGATCAAATGCGTGCTGGCCGTCGAAGAGGCCATGCCGGGCGCCATTGATCACGAATTCATCGCCCAGCACACGCAAGGGATCGACGCGATGCTCAAGGCGGTGCACGCCGCCACATGGCCCGAGATCGAGCGCGAGTCCGGCCTGAGCCGCGCCATGATCGAACAGGCCGCCGATGTCTATCTGTCAGCCGGGCGCAGCATCGGCATCTATGGCATGGGGCTGACCCAGCATGTGAACGGCTGGCTCAACCTTGGGATGCTGGTCAACCTGCTGCTGCTGCGCGGCAATATCGGCAAGCTCGGGGCAGGGATTTCGCCGGTGCGCGGCCATTCCAACGTGCAGGGGCAGCGCACCGTCGGGGTTGGCGAGAAAGCCGCGCATATGCCGGCGGACACGTTGAAACAGCTCTTTGACATCGACGCGCCCGAGCAGGACGGGCTTAACGCGGTGCATGCCTGCGAAGGCATCCTTGATGGCAAGGTCAAGGCGGTGATCTCGCTGGGCGGCAACCTGTTGCGCGCGCTTCCCGACCGGGAGCGGCTGGAAGCGGCTTGGCCGCGTCTGCGTCTTACCGTTCATGTCGCGACCAAGCTCAACCGTTCGCATCTGATGCCCGGAGAGGTGAGCTATATCCTGCCCTGCCTCGGGCGGGTCGATCGCGACAGGCAGGCAGGCGGCGAACAGGCGGTGTCGATGGAGGACACGTTCAGCCATATCTATGGCTCGCTTGGCGAGGCCGAGCCGCCGTCTGACACGGTGAAATCCGAACTGGCCATCGTCGCGGGCATGGCCGAGGCGACGCTCGATCCGAACCCGGCGCTGAAATGGCGTGAGTGGACGGCGAATTACGATCTCGTGCGGGATCTGATCGAGGCGACCTTCCCGGATGATTTCGCGCAGTTCAACCAGCGCCTGATGCAGCCGGGCGGGTTTTATCGCGGCAACCCGGCGCGCGAGCGCATTTGGAAGACCGACAGCGGCAAGGCGCAATTCACCGCGCCAACCACCCTGTCGGCGCTGGGGCAGGCCCCTGGTGCGGGCATGACCCTGATCACCCTGCGCTCGAACGATCAGTTTAACACAACGATCTACGGCTTTTCCGACCGGCTGCGCGGGCTGAAGGGCAGCCGCATGGTTGTGCTGATCAACCGCGCGGAAATCGACCGGCTCGGCCTTGCCGAGGGGCAGCAGGTGGCGCTTGAAACCCTTGTGGAGGACGGAATCCACCGCCGGATCGATGGGCTGACGGTCACCCCATATGATCTGCCGGATAGCTGCATCGCGGGCTATTACCCGGAACTGAACCCGCTTGTGCCGCTAGGCTATCACGAAAAAAACTCGGCCACGCCCGCCTACAAGGGCACCCCGGTGCGGATCGTTCCATGACGCATGAGGCCTTTCCCGCGCCGCTTGCGGGCGCTACTCTGGCACACCGGGGCGCTTCCCCGCGCGGAGGACTCTTGCGCATTTTCTGGATCATCTGCGGCTCGCTTGCACTGGCGCTCGGGGTGCTGGGCATTGCGCTGCCGCTGCTGCCGACCACGCCCTTGGTGCTGCTCGCCGCCTTCTGCTATGCGCGTGGGTCCGAACGGATGCACCGCTGGCTGCTGCGCAACCGTGTCTTTGGGCCAATGATCCGCGACTGGCATGCCGAGGGCGCAATCTCGGCGCGGGCACGTACGCTCGCGGTGGGCACCATGGGCGGCGTATTCGCCATCAGTCTTGCACTGGGGCTGCCGTGGCAGGCGCTGCTGTTTCAGGGGGTTGCCATGGGCGGCGCGGCGATATTCATCCTCACCCGCCCGCTGCCGAAGCAAGGCAGCTAACGCGCCGCGCCCGATCTTCATCTTGCAAGATAAACTCCGGGGGGGCGCGTAGCGCGGGGGGCTGGCCCCCCTCGACCTTTGCCGATGGCACTATTGCGCAGGCTCTTTGGCGGGCTTACCGGGGGCCGTGCGATAGATCAGCGCAGCCTCCGCCGCCGCATGGGCATCGGCGCGGCTCTGAAGATCGACATGATGCGCAGATTTAACGCAGACCGGGTCGGTCGCCCCTGCATCCCCGGCCAGCGCCATCGCCTGACAGCGGCAGCCCCCGAAATCCACCTCTTTGCGATCGCAGGACGCACAGGGCTCGGGCATCCAGTCGGTGCCGCGATAGGCGTTGAATGCTGCCCCGTTTTCCCAGATGTCAGCAAGGCTGCGGTTTTTCACATTGTCAAAGCGCAGGTGCGGGATGGTTTGCGCCGCATGGCATGGCAGCACCAACCCGTCGGGCGCGACGTTGAGCCCCGTCGAGCCCCAGCCGCCCATGCACCGCTTGGGATAATCCGAATGGTAATCGGCGGGCACATAATCGATGACCAGCTTGCCCTTCAGGGCGCGCCGGGCCTCGGTCACGATACGCGTCGCCTCGGCGGCCTGCGCGCGGGTGGGCATCAGCGCGTCGCGGTTCTTCAACGCCCAGCCGTGGAACTGCACGGTGGCGACCTCAATGCGGCGCGCGCCCATCTCGACGGCCATCTCGATGGCGCGGGGCAGCTGGTGCAGGTTGCGCCGATGCAGCACCGCGTTCAGCGTCAGTGGAAAGCCGATCTGCCCGATCCACTCGGCGACCTGCATCTTGCGGGCGTAGCCGCCCCGATACCCGCCGATTTCGTCGGCCATTTCGGGCGTGGTGCCTTGCAGGCTCAGCTGCACATGATCGAGCCCGGCGGCATCCAGCGCCTGCAGGCGTTTTTGCGACAGCCCGATCCCGGAGGTGATGAGGTTGGTATAAAGCCCCGCCTCCCGTGCCGCCTGTACCAACTCTTCAAGATCGCGGCGGCTGGCGGGTTCGCCACCCGACAGGTGCAGTTGCAACACGCCGATCTGCGCCGCCTCGGTGAACACGCGCACCCAGTCGGCGGTGCCGAGTTCGCTGTCTTGCCGGGCAAGATCGACCGGGTTGGAACAATAGGGACAGGCGAGCGGGCAGCGGTGGGTCAGCTCGGCCAGCATCGCGATGGGCGGGCGTGGCTTGGTCATGGCTTGGCCTTCTTGCAACGCGCCGGTCACAGGACCGGCGCGGATCTGAAAATCGAGTGTGCGGCCTCAGGCAAGATCGACAAAGCGGCGATCGTGCAAGGCCCCGAGGAACCCGGCGGCATCCTTGGCGATCTGCTCTTCGGGCGCTTGATAGCGGGCGGCGAGGCTGGCGGTGATGTCTTGCAGGCTCTTGCGGCCGTCGACCTCGGACAGGATGGCATGGGCGATCTCGTCCAGCGTGACTGTGCGTTCGGGGGCCAGCAGCACCCATGTGTCGCGCACGGTATCGCGGTGAATGCGCACGCCGCGCGGCAGAAACGGAATCGCCTCGGGCTGCATCATGCGGCCCTGCCGCGCGCCAGCCCTTCGTGCGGCTGCCACGCGCCGGGGGGGATGCGCTGTTCGACATAGGCCCCCCAAAGCGCATCGAGCTGCGCCCAGAGCACATCGGTCTTGAAGGTCAGAGCGGCGGCGGCCATGTCCTGCTTTTCCTGCGTATCGGCATGGTCAAGCACCCAGCCAAGGCCAAAGGCCACGTCCTTGGGCGCTTCGTTCAGGCGGTTGCGGAAATAGCTCAGCGCGCTGTCATCGGCAAAATCGTAATGGGCCAGCAAGCCTTCGATGCGGTTGGCGTGGATCTTTGGCGCGAACAGCTCGGTCAGCGAGGCGGCCACCGCTTCAAGCAGCGTCTTGTCGCGCACATAGCGCACATAGGCATCGACGGCGAAACGGGTGGCCGGCAGCACGCCCCGGCGCGAGGCGACGTAATCGCGATCCAGCCCCACCGCATCGGCAAGGCGCAGCCAGCGGCGGATGCCACCCTCGTTCTGCTCGGTGCCATCGTGATCCTCGATGCGGCTCCGCCAGATGCGGCGCAGGTCCGGGTCTTCGACGCGGGACATGAAGGCGGCGTCCTTGATCGGGATCGAATGCTGGTAATAATAGCGGTTGATCACCCATGCGCGCACCTCGTCCGGGGTGCACTGCCCGCCGTGCAGGCGGTGATGGAACGGGTGCTTGTCATGATAGCGCTCCGCGCCGATCTGGCGCAGCCGGGCTTCGAAATCCTGCCGCGATTGGCTCATGAGGTTACCTCCATGCCGTCGCATCCGATGGTCCAGCCCGCAGCTTCGGCCTGCGCTCGTTCGGGCGCGCCGGGGCGCAGCACCGGATTGGTGTTGTTCATATGCACATAGACCTTCTGGCCGATGCTCAGCCCGTCAAAGGCGGCAAGCGAGCCGTCTTCGCCGCTCATCGACATATGGCCCATCCGCTTGCCGGTTTTCTGGCCAAGCCCGGCGCGGATCATCTCGTCGTCGCGCCACAGCGTGCCGTCAAAGAACACAAGGCTGGCGCCATTCAGCCGCGCGCGCAGATCCTGCGGCAGCAGGGCGCAGCCGGGGATATAATAGGCGGTGTCCCCGCCCGCTTGCAGCGCCACGCCAACGGTCTGCTCGCCGATCACGTCGGTCTGCACCGTCTCGCCTTCGAGATAAAGCGGCACCTTGCCGGGCACGGCAAACAGCGTCGCGCTCAGGCCGGGGGCCAGTTCGAACGGCGTGTCCAGCGCGATGGGCTTGCGCGGCACCACCGCCGCGTTGACGGCGTTGAAGATCGGGTTTTCCGCCAGCACCCGGTGGATGCCGGGCGTCGCAAACAGGGCAAAGGGCTGCATTTCGCGCAGCGTCAGCAGGCCCGCCACATGGTCGATGTCGCCATTGGTCACCAGCACCGAGGTCAGCGGCATGTCGCGCAGCCCGGTCGGGTGCAATTCCGGCGTGGCCGCCAACTGGGCGCGAATGTCCGGCGAGGCGTTCAGGATCGCCCAATCCGTGCCATTGGCCGAAACCGCCAGCGAACTTTGCGTCTGGGGCGGTATCTCGCCCGCCCGGGCGGCATTGCAATTGGGGCAGCCGCAATTCCATTGCGGCAGGCCGCCGCCGGCCGCTGCCCCAAGGATACGCGCGCGGATGGTCATGCTACGTCTCCCGCGCGCGCCGTTTGATCAGAACAGGACGCCGTCGTCGTGCTCGGGGCCGTACATGTTGATTTCCATGCCGCACTCGATCTCGCGGATAACGGGTTTTGTCCAGGCCATCGTCTTTCCTCCTCAGGTTCAGACAGGGGTTTCGTATCTGGCAGACTGCCAAATTCAAGGCAGGGTGCGCGAGTCTTATATTGTAAGAGGGGCTAAGACCTTGGTCGGCACCTCGTTCAGGGATGTGGGCCTTCGGCGGCCTTTTTCAACTCTTCCGAAAACTCGCGGCGCAGCTTGCGCCGGATCGCTGCGGCGCGATTGCGCTTGGCTTCGGCCTCGGTAAGGATCTTCAGCTCGGGCACTGCCTTCGGCTTGCCGGACTCGTCGACCGCGACCATGGTGAAATAGCACGAGTTGGTGTGGCGGCGGGTGCCCTTGCGGATGTCTTCGGCCTCGACCCGGATGCCGATTTCCATCGAGGTGCGCCCGGCGTGGTTCACCGCGGCGCGGAACGTCACCAGTTCGCCAACGTTGATTGGCTGCTTGAAGGTCACCTGATCCACCGACAGCGTCACGGCATAGCAGCCGGAAAACCGCGAGGCGCAGGAAAAGGCCACCCGGTCGAGCAGGTTCAGCAGCGCGCCGCCGTGCACCTTGCCCGAGAAATTGGCCATGTCCGGGGTCATGAGCACGGTCATGTCTAGCTGGCGGGGGTCCATTGGCGGGGCTCCTGTTGTGAGGTCACGGAATTTCGATAGGATGTGAATGGCTTGCAGGGCAAGCGCTTTCGGTGCGGCCTAGCGCCGGGGGGCGGTGCCTTTCAAGCAAAAGCCGCGATGACGCTCGGTGACGATCTCGAAGCCGAAATCGCAGGCAGGTCGGAGTTTGCGGCGCAGGTAACCGATATAGACATCCACCACATTGTCCGAGGCCGGCTCCAGGCCCCAAAGCGTTTCAAGGATCTGTTGCCGGGGCAGCACGGTGCCCGCGTGTTCGGAGAGCAGCGCCAGCAGCGCGAATTCCCGGTCGGTCAGCTGAACGCTGCGGGTCTGCGTCGTCAGCGTCTGGTCTGTGGATGACAGCTGCGCCGGAGCGGGGCGCAGGGCGGCGGCGCGGCGTTGCTGTACCTTCAGCCGTGCGACCAGCTCGTCGAAGGCAAAGGGTTTGATCACGTAATCGTCGGCCCCCGCCTCCAGCCCTTCGGCGCGGTGATCGACATCCGACAGCGCCGAGAGCATCACCACCGGCAGGCTGGCGCCGTGCTGGCGGGCGCGGCGCACAAGCTCGATGCCGCTGTCCTCGCCCAGCATCACGTCGATCACCGCTGCGTCGTATTTGCCCGACAGCAGGCGGGGCAGGGCGGTGTCGGCGCGGGCCTCGGCCTCGACCGCGTAGCCATGCAGGCCCAGCCCGCGGGCAAGGGCGGAACGGATTTCCGGGTCGTCGTCGATCACGAGAAGGCGGGGCGCGCGGGTCATGGGCACAGCTTATCGCGGCGTCAGCGGAAGGCGAGTCGTTATCCGCGTGCCCCGGCCATCGGCAACCGGAGAGGTCACGGAAATCGTGCCGCCCTGTGCCTCGATCACCCAGGCCGCCAGCGCAAGGCCAAGGCCAAAGCCCTGCGCATTGCCGCTGCCGCCCTGCGCGAAGTGGTCCCAGATCCGGGCCTGATCCTGTGGCGCGATGCCGGGGCCAAGGTCGCTCACCTCGATTTGCGCCATGCCGCCGGAAGCCGTCGCCGACAGCGTCACCGCGCCGCCGCTGCGGGCGTGGCGGATGGCATTGCGCAGCAGCCCGACCAGCACCTGCCGCAGCCAGTTGCGATCCACCGTCACGCTCAGCGGCGCCGGGCTCAGCGTCAGTGTCATGCCCGCCGAGGCCAGCTCGGCCTTGGTTTCGGCGGCCACCTCGGCCAGCAGCGCGGCAAGATCCACCGGCGCCGGGTCCAGCGCCAGCTGCCCGGTTTCCGAGCGCGCCACCCGCAGCAGATCGTCGATGCGCCGGTTCAGCCGCTGCGCGCGCGCTTCGATGGTGGCGAACGAGGGCAGCGGCTCGGCCCCCTGCCTGCCAAGCTGCGCTTCCATCAGGATCACCGTCAGCGGTGTGCGCAGCTCGTGCGAGATGTCGGCGAAGAACCGGCGGCGGTCTTCGTCGGCGCGCTCCAGCCGGGTGTTGGCGGCGCTCAGCGCGGCGGTGCGCGCGGCGATGGTGTCGTTCAGATCGGCGCGATCCTGCGCCACCGCCTCGGCCCGCGCAGCAAGCGCACGGGCCATGCGGTTGGTCTCGGCGGCAAGGCGACCGATCTCGTCGGCGCGCCCCTCGGGCAGGGCGACGGCGAAATCCTCGGTCTTGATACGCCGGGCTGCGCCCAACAGCGCATCAAGCCGGGCGAATTGCGGGCGCACCAGCCCGAAATACACGCCAAGCGCCAGCAGCAGTGCCGCCGCGCCGATCGCCAGCGCCAGCAGCGTCAGCCAGTGGCGCAGCCGGTCGATGCCGCCAAGAATGTCGGCCCGAAGGCGGGTTTCCTCTTTCACCGCTTCTCCCAGCAGCGGCTCGAATCCTGCTGCAAAGGTATCGAGATGCGCCCGCAGCCGCGCCTTGTCGCCCGCGCCCAAAAGTCCAGAGAGCGAGCTGCGGAACAGCGCCTCCATCCGCGCGATGGCCAGCGACTGGGTGGCCCGGCGCGATTGCGCATCAAGCCCCTGAGCTTGCGTGACCTCGCTGTCGAGCCCGGCGCGCAGGTGGGCAAAGCTCTGGCGCACCGTCTCGGCCAGATCGTCGGTGCGGGCGGCGCGGGTCTCGGCGAGGGTGTCGGTCTGCACCATCTCGGTTGCGACCACCAGAAAGGTCGACACCTGCGTCGACAGCGCGGCATAGCCCTGAAGCCGCCGTTCCGCGCCAAGCGCTTCGTCAAGCCGTGTCGACACCTGCGCCATGCCCGCCACCAGCAGACCCGCCGCCAGCAGCGCAGCCAGCCCCAGCGCGGCAGAGGCCAGCCCCAGACGGGCCTTCAGGCTGAACGCGCGCACGTCGGTTTCCAAGCCATGCCTTGCAGGAGGGTCAATGCCACGCCTGTTCCTGATCTGCCCAGTTTTCAATCAATTGCTGCATGCTTCAGCAAATTCAACGTATCTTGCTGCGATGCAGCAGGCCCCGCAGGCATCGTACATCCTTTTTTGAAATTTTCGGGTGACGCTTAACGTCTCTACGTCAACCAGACCCCTGAGGCTAGCATGATCGAACTTCTCTTTGTCACCTGCCTGTCGATGGCCCCCGACCAATGTCAGGAACGCAGCCTGCTGTTCACCGATATCAGCCCGATGGCCTGCATGATGGGCGCGCAGCCCGAACTGGCGAAATGGTCCGAGTCGCATCCGCGCCATATCGTGTCCGGCTGGAAATGCCGCAGCCTGCGCCCCGGCGAGCACGACGCCTGACCCCGATCACGCGGCCCTTGGGAGGGCCGGCCGCGTGATACTGCCCCGAAACGCCGCTTCCCGACCCTGATGGCTGCCCCGGCGATATGCCCCTTTGGCAGCGGTTGACCTATCCCCCAGCTTGGCATCAGCATCCTCCTTCGGAGGAAGGGAGGATCTTTGCTTGTCGACAGCGAAGATGGCATCACGCGGCCTTGGCACGGCGGTTTCGCTGGGTGGCCTTGCCGCGCTTTGGATCATTGCCGCAACGCTGAGCGATGACGCCAGCGTGCTGCCGCAACCGTGGCAATTGCTGCCCGCCTTTCTGCGCGCGCTTGGCAGCGGCGAGTTGGGGTTTCACCTTGGCATGACGCTGATGCGGGTGGTCTGTTCGTTCGGATTGGCGATGTCGGTGGGCATCGCGCTGGGGCTGGCGATGGGGCGGCTGCCGCGGCTCGATCGCTGGCTCGACCCATGGCTGGTGGTGTTTCTCAACCTGCCGGCGCTGGTGCTGATCGTGCTGTGCTACCTGTGGATCGGCCTGACCGAGACCGCCGCCATCGTGGCGGTGACGCTCAACAAGATCCCCAACGTGGCGACGGTGATCCGCGAGGGCGCGCGGGCGCTTGATCCCGGTCTGGATGCCATGGCGGGGATCTACCGGATGCCGTTCCTGCGCCGGATGCGCCACGTGGTGCTGCCGCAGCTGGCGCCGTTCATCACCGCCTCGGCGCGCTCAGGCGTGGCGGTGATCTGGAAGATCGTGCTGGTGGTGGAATTCCTTGGCCGGTCCAACGGCGTCGGCTTTCAGATCCACCTGTATTTTCAGCTCTTCGACGTGGCGATGGTGCTGGTCTACGCCTTCAGCTTCATCGCGGTGATGCTGGCGGTGGAATGGCTGGCGCTGCAACCCCTTGAACGGCGCGCAAGCCGGTGGAGACAGACATGACCCTGACGGTCAGCGATCTTGGCTATGCCTACGGCGCCAAGCGGGCGCTCGATGGGGTCAGCTTTGCCCTGATGCCGGGGTTCACCGCGCTGCTCGGGCCGAACGGCGCCGGAAAATCCACGCTGTTCGCCCTGCTGACCCGGCTGTTCGTCACCCGTGAAGGGCGGATCAGCATCGCCGGTCAGGACATGGCCCGCGCCCCGCGCGCCGCGCTGTCGCAGATCGGCGTGGTGTTCCAGCAACCGACGCTGGATCTGGACATGTCGGTTGCCGCCAACATGCGCTATTTCGCGGCGCTGCATGGCATTGCCGGGCGCGAGGCGTCGATCCGCTCCGCGCGCGCGCTCGAGCAGCTTGGCATGGCCGAGCGGGCGAACGAGCGGGCGCGCGATCTCAATGGCGGGCATCGCCGCCGCATGGAAATCGCCCGCGCGCTGATTCACGACCCCAAGGTGCTGCTGCTCGACGAGCCGACGGTGGGGCTTGATTTCAAGTCGCGGCAAGGGATCGTCGATCATGTGCACGGGCTGGCAGGGCAGGGGCTGACCGTGCTGTGGGCGACGCATCTGGTCGACGAGATCCACGACAGCGACGGCGTCGTGGTGCTGCACCGGGGCCGCGTTCTGGCGCATCAGCGCGCGGAAACCCTGCGCGCGGGCCGCCCGCTGGCGGATGTGTTCATCGAGATGACCGCCTCGGAGGCGCTGACATGATCTATCTTGTCGCCATGCTGGCGATCATCCGCCGCGAGGCCATGCGCTTTGTGCGCCAGCGCTCGCGCTTTCTGGCGGCGTTGGTGCGCCCGTTGGTCTGGCTGGTGGTGTTCGCGGCGGGGTTTCGCGCCGCGCTTGGCCTGTCGATCATCCCGCCCTACCAGACCTACATCACCTACGAGGTCTATATCGTGCCCGGCCTGTGCGGCATGATCCAGCTGTTCAACGGCATGCAATCGTCGCTGAGCCTCGTCTACGATCAGGAAATGGGCTCGATGCGGCTGCTGCTGACCTCGCCGCTGCCGCGCTGGTGGCTGCTGCTGTCAAAGCTGCTGGCCGGGGCGCTGGTGTCGATCCTTCAGGTCTATGTCTTTCTTGCGGTGGCGGCGGGCTTTGGCATCACGCTGGAACCGTGGGGCTATGTGGCGGTGCTGCCGGCGCTGGTGCTGTCGGGGCTGATGCTGGGGGCGCTGGGGCTGCTGATCTCGTCGACCATCCGTCAGCTTGAAAATTTCGCGGGGGTGATGAACTTTGTCATCTTTCCGATGTTCTTTCTGTCGACGGCGCTTTACCCGCTGTGGAAGATGGCGGAAAGCTCGCAGCTCCTGCGCGATATCTGCGCGTGGAATCCGTTCACCCACGCGGTCGAGCTGATCCGTTTTGCGCTGTATCTGCACCCCAACCTCTGGGCGCTGCTCTGGGTCTGCCTGAGCTTTGCGCTGTTCTTTGGCGCTGCGGTGCTGGGATATGATCCGGCCCATGGCATGACGCGGCGACGCAAGGGATAGACCATCCTGCGGCGCTAACAGCGCAAACAGGGCTTTCTGCCCCTGAAAGGGAGTGTTAAGCCCATGCCCAGCAAAACCTGCCGCCTATCGGCATCCCCCCAAAAACCTCCGGAGGATCGAAAGTACCATGGCCGACCAGAACACCCCTGACATTGTGTATACCAAGGTAGACGAAGCGCCCGAGCTGGCCTCGGCCTCGCTTCTCCCGATCATTCAGGCCTTCGCTTCGGCGGCGGGCGTGTCGGTCGGCACCAAGGACATTTCGCTTGCGGGCCGCATCCTTTCGACCTTCCCCGAGGCGCTGACCCCCGAGCAGCAGCAATCCGACGATCTGGCATGGCTGGGCGAATGGGTGAAGCAGCCCGAGGCGAACGTGATCAAGCTGCCGAACATCTCGGCCTCGGTGCCGCAGCTGGTCGCCGCGGTGAAAGAGCTGCAGGCGCAGGGCTATGCGCTGCCCGACTATCCCGAAACCCCCGCCAGCGATGCGGAAAAGGCGGTGCGCGCCAAGTATGACACGCTCAAGGGCTCTGCGGTGAACCCGGTGCTGCGCGAAGGCAACTCGGATCGTCGCGCCGCCGCCGCGGTCAAGAGCTTTGCCCAGTCCAACCCGCACCGCATGGGCGAGTGGACCGCCGACAGCAAGACCCGCGTTGCGGCCATGGACGGCGGCGACTTCTTCTCGAACGAGGTTTCGGCGACGCTGGGCAAGGCCGGCACCGCCAAGATCGTGCTGGAAACGGCATCGGGCGAAACCGTGCTGAAGGATGCCGTCAGCTACCCCGAGGGCACCGTTGTCGACGCCACCTTCATGAGCGCCGCCAAGCTGTCGGCCTTCCTTGACGCCGAGATCGAAAAGACCAAGGCCGAAGGCGTTCTGTTCTCGCTGCACATGAAGGCCACGATGATGAAGGTCTCGGACCCGATCATCTTTGGCCACGCGGTCAAGGCATGGCTGAAGCCGGTGTTCGAGGCGCATGGCGACAAGCTGGCGGCGCTGGGTGTGAACCCGAATTCCGGCCTTGGCGATCTGCTGGCCCGGGTCAAGGATGACGCCGAGCTGATGGCTGCCATCGACGCCGTCACCGCTGCGCGCCCGCCGATGTACATGGTCAATTCCGACAAGGGCATCACCAACCTGCACGTGCCGTCGGATGTGATCATCGACGCCTCGATGCCGGCGCTGATCCGCGCGGGCGGCAAGGGCTGGGGCCCGGACAACAAGGAACATGATTGCGTCTGCGTCATTCCCGACAACAGCTATGCGCCGGTCTATGATGCGGCCATCGAATTCTTCAAGGCCAATGGCAAGCTGAACCCGGCCACCGCCGGAACCGTGCAGAACATCGGCCTGATGGCGCAGAAGGCCGAGGAATACGGCAGCCACCCCACCACCTTCGAGATCCCGCAGGCGGGCACCGTCAAGATGATCCTCGACGATGGCACCGTGCTGCACCAGCACAGCGTCGAAGCGGGCGACATCTGGCGCTCTGCCTCGGCGCGCAAGGCCCCGATCGAAGACTGGATTGCGCTGGCGATCGACCGGCAAAAGGCCACCGGCTACCGCGCCATCTTCTGGCTGGACGCGAACCGCGCCCATGACGCCGAGCTGATCGCCTACGTCAAGGCGATCCTCGAAGCGCGCGGCGTTGCCGACAAGTTCGAGATCATGGCCCCGCGCGAAGCGACCATCGCCAGCCTCGAGACCATCACCAAGGGCGACAACACCATTGCCATCACCGGCAACGTGCTGCGCGATTACCTGACCGACCTGTTCCCGATCCTCGAACTGGCGACCAGCGCCAAGATGTTGTCGATCGTCAAGCTGATGAACGGCGGCGGGCTGTTCGAAACCGGCGCGGGCGGCTCTGCTCCCAAGCACGTGCAGCAGCTGATGGAAGAAAACCACCTGCGCTGGGATTCGCTGGGCGAGTTCTGCGCGCTGGGGGAATCCTTCCGTTTCCTCGCCGATCAGGCGGGCAACGAAAAGGCGCGGGTTCTGGGCGATGCGGTGGATACCGCGACGCAGGGCATTCTCGACAACGGCCATTCGCCCTCGCGCAAGGTCGGCGAGCCCGACAACCGTGCCAGCCACTACTGGTTCGCCCGCTACTGGGCCGAAGCGCTGGCCGGACAGTCGGTCGACACCGAGCTGGCGGCGCATTTTGCCCCCATCGCCAAGGCGCTGACCACCGGCGAGGCCGAGATCCTGGGTGAGCTGGCGGCGGTACAGGGCGCCCCGGCCGATCTGGGTGGGTACTATCACGGCGACGCGGCCAAGACCGCTGAGGTGATGCGCCCCTCGGCCACGCTGAACGCGATCTTCGCCTGAGACTGACCGATCAAGGCCCCCGCCCGGTGACGGGCGGGGGCTTTTTCATGCCTGCCGCCTCATGCCTGCCGCGTCGCGATGAACACGACCGAGACATAGATCTGCACCGGCGCGTCATGCTGGTTGAAGGTGGTGCAGCGGATCCGCACGATGCCGCGCTCTGGCCGCGTGGCCGAGGCGCGGGCGGACAGAATCTCGATCTCGGCTCTCAACGTGTCGCCGGGAAAGACCGGTCGCGGCCAGCGCAGCTCTTCCATGCCCGCCCCGACAGAGCCACCGGCAGGCTGGAACGCCCCGGTCACATATAGCCGCATGGTCATCGCCGCGGTGTGCCAGCCGCTGGCCGCCAGCCCGCCGAACAGGCTGTTGCGCCCGGCCTCGTCATCAAGGTGAAACGGCTGCGGATCGAATTCGGCGGCAAAGCGCAGCACATCGGCCCGCTCGACCAGCAGCGTGCCGGTGTGAAACACCTGCCCCGGTGTCAGATCTTCTAGATAATGTCTGGTCATGCCAAGCTCCCCTCTGTTTGCCGCTCGCTAGCAGGCAACCGGCCAGAACGCCATGAGACTGCGCAAGGCAGCAGCATGGTGCAGCTGACAAAAGCGATAATCTGATAGAGAGGGTGCCACGCCATAGGGCTTCAAGCTGCCAAGCGATTGAAAATAAATGAGAGAACCGAGCGTAGCCGCCTGATTTCTGCCGCGGATCAGTCCGGCGGCGTCCAGCTCCACGCCATCAGTTCGTCGAGCCGGTTCATCTTGTGATCACGGATGCGCTCGAGGATTTCGGCGAGCCACGCTTGCGGCTCGCGACCATTTTTCTCGGCCGTCTCAATGAGCACCATCGCCCGGGCCAGCGTTTCGCTGCCGCTGTCGGAGCCCGGGAAGAGCCAGTCCTTCCGAGCGATGCCGACCGCAGATGTGCGAGCGCGCCCGTTGGGCAACCTGAGTGACTGACGCCCCACCGACACCCACCTCCAGATAAGACAGGTGCCTTTATGCACGTGTCTTCGCGGGCCCTGCTTTCGTCAGGCAGGTGGGCTCAATCGGGCCGTTACCCTTCATCGAGGCGTTCAACGAGCGCTTCCGCGCGGAATGCCTGCCCCGCCATTGGTTCATGAGCCTTGCCGACGCCCGTGAAAAGTTGGAAGCTTGGTGTAGACACTACAACGAAGACAGACCCCACAGCGCGATCGAGTACAACGTCCCGATTGCCATGCACTATCCCGATGGCGTCACCAGCCCGTCATCGTGATAGAGCCGGAAAACTCCAGCTTCCGACGGTCCAAGGTTGGGGAGCAGTGCAGCAGCCGGAAAACTCCAGCTTCCGGCGGTCCAAGGTTGGGGAGCAGTGCAGCAGCCGGAAAACTCCAGCTTCCGGCGGTCCAGGGTTGGGGAGCAGTGCAAGTTGGCGCAGACTCTACATCACGGTGAGGGATTTCGCGGTGAGCAGGTCACAAGCGACCGTTGCCCAGCTGGGGTGCTTGTTCGGCCCATCGGGAAACTTTACAAGGGTTGGGCTGCGGATGCCCTGACTGCCAGCGCCGTAGATGGTACAAGCTCTGCGCATCTCGCACGGGCTGCTGGCGATTGCCCGATTACAGTACGCTGTGCCGTCGCCAGAAGTCTCTGAACGAAGGCTAGCGCCCCAACACTGGTCATTCGTCCATGGCGCGGCATTTTCGGAGGATGAAGGTCGGCAAAGCGGGACCGAGCAGACTTTCGAACCGAAATCGTCAATCACTGTAATCGAGAAATTTGCCTCGAGCACCGTCTCGTCTAGTAGGACAGACGGCGAAGACCCAGGCGCAGTCAAGCGCCTGGGTCTTGCTCACATCAACCGACCAGAGCGTTATCCCGACGCTTCACCGCCACGATGGCAGAGCGAGGAAGCGCGCCTTCTCCATCGGGAAACGGTGCGCCGGGATGCTGGATGCCGACAAACATGGTGCGCCGATCCGCAGACCATGTCAGGCCCGTTACTTCGCACCCTTTCGGCCCCGTCAGGAAGCGCCGGATTTCGCCGGTCGCGGGATCACCAGCCAACATCTGGTTGTTGCCCATGCCAAGGAAGTCGCCTTCGTTGTCGTCGTCACCATCCGTCTGGATCCAGATCAAACCAGTGCTATCGATTACCATCCCGTCAGGAGAGTTGAACAGGTTGCCCTCATTGATGTTGGCCGTACCGGCATACAGCCCCTCGGAATGAACCGTTGGGTTGCCTGCCATCACGTACAGATCCCACTCAAAAGTAGACGCTGCGTGGTCGCTGTTCGTCGGGCGCCAGCGCACGATTTGGCCGTAATTGTTGACCGCGCGCGGGTTGGGCGCATTTACAACCATAGGCTCACCAGCCGCATTCGTGCGTACAGAGCCGTCGTCATTGGTGGCGCCACGGCGCGAATTGTTGGTCAGGCAGCAATAGGCTTCGATGGCAATCGGGTTGACGGCGATCCATTCGGGGCGGTCCATGGTCGTCGCGCTGACTTGCGTGGCTGCCATCCGTGTGAAGACGGCGATTTCGGCCTCGGACATTCCGGTGTCTTCGGGTGTCAGGGCGATCCAGCTGCCGGTCATATCGTCGTTGAACTTTGCAACGAAAAGCTGGCCTTCGGTCAACAAAGTTGAGGTGTCTCCGCCCGGCGTGTAGACGTCGCGGCTGACCCATTTGTACATGTATTCGCCGCGTTCATCATCGCCCATGTAAACCACGACGCGACCATCGGGTGCGACGACCGAGGCGGCATTCTCATGTTTGAAGCGGCCAAGTGCCGTGCGCTTGATCGGTGTGGATGTCGGGTCGGTGGGGTCGATTTCGACGATATAACCTGCGCGGTGCGGCTCGTTTGGCTCTTTGGAAAGATCAAAACGCGCATCGAACCCGTGGTAGTTATAGCGCCCGGGATCGACGTCGGTGCTAATCCCGTAGCGTGCAAAGCCTGCGGCTGTCGCGTCATCAAGGGACAACTCTGCAGTCGTTCCGAAATAGCCGTTGAAGTTCTCTTCGCAGGTCAGATACGTGCCCCAAGGGGTGCGCCCGGACCCACAGTTGTTGAATGTGCCCAAAGACATCGTGCCCGTCGGGTCGGCATTGGTCTTCAGCAGGTCATGGCCCGCGGCAGGCCCATCAAGCAACATTTCGGTACGGTGGTGAATGCGGCGGTTGTAGGGGCTGTCAACAACGACTTCCCAGCCAGCGTCGCCCTCGGCGATTTCCATCACGGTCACGCCCTGAAAGTTTTGCAGGCGCACAACGTCGTCTGCAGAAATGGGCTGGCCCTCCTGTTCGGCGGGCAGATTGATCCCGCCGTTAACGTATTCGGAATTCACGACCAACAACTCGGTGTCACCGACCAGGAACAGCTCCATCCCGTCGGTGTTCTCTCCGAACACGCGATCAGAGCCTTCGGTCGGAATGCCTGTCACAGGATCAAACGCAGGCGCATCGGAAAACAAGGGATCACCCCAGCGCACGAGCACGTCCCAATCATAGCCAGTCGGCACATGCACCGTACCGTCGGTCTGCGGGGCAAGCTGCTCAAAGGCAAAGCGTGATGCCTGTTGCGCCTGTGCAGATGTGCTGGACAGCAGGCCCGTGCCCATCACGGCAGCGCCGGACCCGAACGCCAGAACGCCGCCCAAGAAACCGCGGCGCGAAACCGCGCGCTCTACGACTTCGTCAAATCCCTGCCTCATCGGACGCGGAAATTTCAGTTCGTCTTCATCGTCAAAAGACAATTCATCGTAGTTGATTTGAGACATATTTCACCATCAGCTTGGACCCGCAGCAGGTCTTGACAGGTGCAACAGATAGCGAGGGGTCACGGCAGTTTTATAACAGCTTTCCAAATTTGAAATGACAGGGCCGCGTAACGCAGGCTGAAGAAAGCGGTGTTTCCTACGCACTGCAGCATTAAGAATTCTGGACTCACAGCCGCCCGCCGGCGGTGCGGCAGGCATCCCGGGTGCCCCCGCCCATCTGATCGACATGGTCGGCCCAGATGTAGGTGCCGGCTGCTGTTCGCAATCGAGAAATGGCACGATTTCGGACATCGCTCATATCTATCCGGCCTGTTGATCGGCTCGCGGGCCGTGGCCTCGATGGGGCGCACGCGCCGTGGTCTCGTTAGTTGCAAGGGCGATGATGACCATCTGGGCCGTCAGATGCTGGGGGCGTATCTTCTCCGTTCCGTACTGTTTTCTCTGTCGCGAACGGTCCGAACACATCGGAGGGCCATGCCCGGGTGGCGTCTCTCGGTAGTGCCCCGAGAGGTGGTGTAAGAGCGCCGACCTTCGGAGAGGTCCAAGGCTGATCAGGTCGCCACGGCGGACA
>NZ_JAUOQN010000100.1:0-7285 GCF_030547555.1 Salipiger sp. 1_MG-2023
AATGTGGATTATGTAATAAATTGTCGAAACGACCCACCATTCAAAATGGCGGATGTGTCCGAGATTCAATTGGTCGTCCTGTCCGAGTGTCCCACCGGTGCTTCAGTTGGCTTTTGAATAGACCCGCGCTTAGTCTCTTCCAAGCTCGGAACGCGATCTCCGCCTGAACGCCTGTTCGACCTTCAGGCCTTGAGGCAGCGAACCTGCGGACTTGTCCCGCTGCGGGTTTCGTGGACACCTGATTAGGTTTGCATCGCGCGTCATGCAGCCCTGCTCAGCTTCGTTTTGCGCTGACCACGTCTCTCGTGTGTTCATGGAAGGTGAGGACCGGGCCGAAGATCTCCACGGTCACCGCCGGGTTGTCCTGCGTGACCCCGGCGAACAGCGTCGGCCGCTAGTAGTTGCCCTCGCGCTCGAAGGGCGCACCGCCACAGAGAATCTCGCCCCCCAGCCTGGCCACCACCTGCATGATGCCACCAGCCTGGCCGAGATAATCGGCGAGAAGCCCTGCGGCGCCAGCGCAGTCGGCGGGCTGCGCAAGCGTTCTGCTGATCTGTCTAGTCGGTAAGAAACAGCGATCTGGTCGTTACCCAGGCGCGCTCGACGAGGGCCATCGTAACTTTCTCCGCCCCATCGGCCCGCCCCGCGCGGATTTCGCTGATCATCGACCGGTTGCTCTCGATCATGTCGCCGACGAGGCCCGTCGCGATGCGGTAGGCGCGGTGTCGGTAGCGCAGCGCTGGCTTGTCGAGTTGCGCCAGCAACTTCGCGAGCACGCTGTTGCCGCAATTCTCGTGCAGCAGCGCGGTCATCCGAACGTTGGCGTCGAAGGCCGCCTCGCGGTCGCCACTGACATGCGCCTGCTGCATCGCGCTCAGCTCGGCATCGAGCGCATCGGCGATCCCGACGTGGTCCAGCCTGCCGGCAAGCAGCCGGCTGCAGGTGCCTTCGAGCGGGATGCGGCAGGCCGAGATCTCGTCCAGCACCTCGACCGACATATCCGTCACCCGCGCTCCGAAACGCGGGCGACGCTCGACGAGGCCGCGGTTTTCGAGGATCTGCAGCGCCTCGCGAAGCGGCGAGCGGGACACGCCGAACACTGCGCAAAGCTCGAGCTCGCGAAGCTTCTCGCCGGGGGCATATGTCTCGCGGATGATCGAATCCTCGAGGCGATCCGCCAATTCGAGCCCGATCGGCCGCATCACCAGCATCTGCTCTACCCTCTGCATCGCAGTCATTTCTTACCAAACACAAGATCTGCCAGCCCGAGCAATAGCACGGTCATGATGATCGAAACAGTCGAGACGGCAGCCGCTTCCGGCGTGAAGTTGAACCGCAGGTAATCATAGAGCTGGATCGGCAGCGGCGCCGAGCCCGAGCCTTTCAGGATGAACGAGATGCCGAAGGTATCGAAGCTGATGATGAAGGCAAAGACCGCGCCGGTGGCCACGCCGGGCGCGATCAGCGGCAGGGTGATGCGACGGAAGGCGGTGTATCGGCTGGCCCCCAGCGTACGTGCCGCAAGCTCCGCTGCATCGTCGCGCGACTGCAGCGAGGTCACCACATTCAGGAACACGAAGGGCAGCGTCATCAGCACGTGGCCGGTGAACAGCGCGATCTTGTGCTCGGTGCCGATGCCGATTTCGTAGAAGAAGAATAGCAGCGCGATGGCCGTCAGGATCTCGGGCAGGATCAGCGGCAGCAGCACGCCGATGCGCACCAGCTCGGCCTCGCGTCTTGCGTGGCGCACGAAGTAGAGCGCCGCCATCGTGCCCACCACCAGCGACACCGCCGTGGCGCAGGCCGCAAGGATCGCCGAGTAAAGGATGGCGTTGATGAAGACGTCGTTCTGCAGGAAGGTCCAGAACCAGCGCAGGCTCAGCCCCTGCGGCGGGAAGGTCAGAAAGTTGCCGGCGTTGAACGAGGCCAGCACCACCACCGCGATCGGCGCGATCAGGAAGACGTAGACACAGACCCGCACCAGGGTCAGCAAGGGGGTGACAATCTGCATGTTACTTCCACTCCATCCGGGTGAGCCGCGCGAAGATGAAGACCACCAGCCCCGCCGCCGCGGCGAGGGTCAGCGCCATAGCCGAGCCGAAGGGCCACTGGAACTGGTCGATCAGCGCATCTACCACCAGCAGGGTCGTGGTCTTCACCCGCATGCCGCCGACCAGCGCTGGCGTTACGTAGGACGAGATCGCCAGCACGAAGACGAGGATGCAGCCCGCCTGCACGCCGGGCATCGAGACCGGGAATGTCACCCGGCGGAAGATGGTGAAGCGGCGCGCCCCGAGGGAGCGGGCCGCCTGTGCCACTGCAGGGTCCATGGATTGCAGCGCCGACAAGAGCGGCAGCACCATGAACGGCAGGAACACATGCGCCAGCGCGAGCGCCACGCCGAAGTTGTTGTACATCAGCGGCAAGGGGCGCTGGATCAGACCCATCTGCATCAGCGTCGCGTTGATGACCCCCGAGTTGCCCAGAAGAATTGTCCAGCCGTAGCTGCGCACGACGATCCCGACCAGCAACGGCGACAGCACGATGCCGTAGAGGATGGCACGCCAGCGCCGAGACGCGGTGACGATGTGCAGCGCGACGGGATAGGCCAGCGCAAGGCACACGAGCGTCGTCACCATGCCGAGCAGCATCGTATGCGGCAGCGACATGGCATAGTAGCCCTCCGAGAAGAACTGCGTGTAGCCCTCCAGCCCGAAGCCTTCACCGTAGGGCGCGCCCTTGGCACCGGGCGTGCGGAAGCTCATCACCAGGACGATGACGTAGGGCAGGCCCACGAAGAGAAAGATGATCGCCGCCGCCGGCAGGATCAGGACCGCGCTGCGCAGCTTTCTCATGCCGCCACCCCGGCGGCGGCACCTGCTCCGCCCTGCATCGGCCAGAGCCGCTGCGCATCGAAGCTCAGTCCAACCGCCTGCCCCTCGGCGACGGTCTGGCTGGTCGGACCCAGCACCAGCAGCGGGCCACAATCGGTGTCAACGTGATACTCGATGTGGCCGCCGCTGAAGTAGCGCTTGGCGATCCGCCCGCCGAGCTGCGCCGCAGCCGGATCGACCAGTGCGATCTGCTCGGGGCGGGCCATGACGCGCAGGAGGGCTCCTGCCGGCGCCAGAGCCGCGCCCGGCAGCCGCAGCGTGCCGCCACCCGGAAGGATCAGCGAAGTGCCGCCCTCCTCCAGCGCGGCGACCGGCAGTTCGAGAATGTTCGCATTGCCAACGAATTTTGCCACCTCCTCGGTGACCGGGTGGTTGTAGACGTCCTCGGGCCGCGCCGCCTGCGCGATGGCGCCGTTGAACATCACCACAACACGGTCGGACATGGTCATCGCCTCGTCCTGGTCGTGGGTCACATAGATGGTGGTGATGCCGACGCGCTTCTGCAGATCGCGGATAAAACCGCGCATCTCGTCGCGCAGCTTGGCGTCGAGGTTCGCAAGCGGCTCGTCGAGCAGCAGGATCGCGGGCTCGATCACCAGCGCCCGGCCAAGCGCGACGCGCTGCTGCTGGCCACCTGACAGCATCTTCGGGTAGCGGTCGGCGTATTGCGTGAGCTGGACCATGTCCATCGCCCGCGCAACTCGCTCCTTGATCTCGGCGCGCGGCACGCGGCGCATCTCGAGACCGAAGGCCAAGTTCTGCGCCACCGTCATATGCGGGAAGAGCGCGTAGGACTGGAACACCATGCCGATGTCGCGATTCTCCGGCAGTTTGCGAGAGATGTCCTTGTTGTCGAACAGGATCTTGCCGTCGGTGATCTCCTCGAACCCGGCGATGCACTTCAGCGTGGTCGACTTGCCGCAGCCCGACGGGCCGAGCAGGGAAACGAACTCGCCATGGTCGATATTCAGCGAGATGCCCTTCAGGGCTTCGGCCTTCCCGTAGGACTTCACCAACGAGAGGATGGAGACTTCGGTCATGTTATCGGACGTTCCTTGACTGAAAGGCCGCCCCGGACGTCCGGAGCGACCCTTGGCTGTAGCTGCGGGCTCAGGCCCCGAAGATTTGGTTCCAGCGGCGCGAGATCTCTTCGGCATTGGAATTCATCAAATCCCAGTCCCACTTGATGAACTGTTCCATGGCCTCGCCGGAGACGGGAACATCCTTCAGCAGCTCGGGCGGAACCTCCACCTTCTTGTTGACCGGCGAGACGAAGAACTCGCGCATGAGCAATTCCTGCCCGGCCGGGCTCAGCACGAAGTTCAGGTACTGGTAGGCCTGCTCGCGTGCCGGAGTATTGGTGCAGATGTTGAAAGTCTGGTCCCACATCATCAGCCCTTCCTCGGGGATGATGCAATCGACCGGCAGGCCCTGGTTGCGCAGCCGCGCGATCTCGCCGAAGTCGAAGGGCGCGACGGCGATCTCACCGGTGGCAAGGCCGGTGCTCATGTTGAAGTCGGTCTGGTAGACTGGTCCCAGTTCCGCAAGCTTGGCAAAGCCGGTCTCGAGATCGGTGATGCCCGAGCCGTAAAGCTTGGACGCCAGCATCAGGAACATTTTCCCGGCGCTGTTCTTGATGTTGTAGAGGCCCAGCCGTCCCTGCAGCTCGGGCATCTCCCAGAGATCCTTCCAGGACTTGGGCGGCGTCTGGATCATATCGGTTCGGTAGCCGATGCCGATCGGCGAGATCAGACCGACGGCGGCATAGCCCTCGGAGGCCTCTGTCGCCACCGGGTAGAGATCGGCGTAGTTCGGCAGCTGCGCGAGGTCGAGCTTCTCGAAATAGCCCTCGTCACGCAGCACCGTGGCATAGATCTCGTTGGTCATGAGGCAGCCGTAGGGCGGATTCTCGACCCCCGCAGCGCGCATGTTGGTGGTGTAGACGCTGCCGAGCCCAATATCGAGCTGCGGGTCGATCCCGGTCTCGTCGGTCAAGGCGGGCAGGAAGACTTCCTTCCAGAACTTCTCCCACGAGCCGCCATAGGTGGTGATGACGAGTTTCTCGGCCTGGGCGTAGACACCTGGCACATTGAGGACCGACGCGCCGCCAAGAGCGAGCAGCCCCTGCAGCATGCGGCGCCTGTTGATATCATTCATTGTTGAACTCCCTGTTGTCTGGGTCTTGTCGTTGCCTGGATGAATCAGGAGGCTTTCTTGCGATAGTCGTAGTTCTTGTTGAGCCGCTCGAGCAGGTAGTCGCCGTAAAGCACCGGCTCCATCTGCGCCGTCTCGCCCTTTTCCAGCATCTCTGCCGGGCACTCGACCAGCGCGCTCATCGAGGGATCGTAGAAGAACGGCTGCGAGTAGCGCTCGCGCCCGGTCAGGTTGCGTACCCGGTGCGGCGTCGAGACGAAGCGGCCGTTCGACCACTTGGCGAGGATATCGCCGACGTTCATCACGAACGTGCCCTCGATCGGCGGCGCGGGGATCCAGTCGCCGCGCTTGTTGCGCACCTCGAGCCCGCCCACATCGTCCTGCTTGAGCAGGGTGACGAAGCCATAATCGGTGTGCGGCGCAGAGCCGAACAGCTCTTCTTCGTCGGGCTGCTCGGGGTAGTGCAGAAGGCGCAGGAACAGGGTGGGGTCGATGAAGTGCTTCGCGAACCAGTCGCGCTCGAGACCCAGCGCCTCGGCCAGTGCGCCGGCGATCCGCTCACCGAGCTTGGTCATCTCGGTCATATACTCAAGCGCAGTCTTCTCGACATCGGGAAGCTGCGCCGGGAACTGGTTCGGCCCCTGCAGCGGCTCGCCCGCATAGGCGGCATCCTCGGGGACCTCATGCATGATCATCAGGCTTTCCGAGCGGTTCGGCTTCGTCACCTTTGCCACCGAGGAGGTCACGATCGTCGAGCTCGACATCGGCATGTAGCCGCGATGGAAGCCGTTGATCTTGAGCGCCATCTTCTCTTCAAGCGGAAGATCATGGAAGGCGGCGTTCATCTGGCGCATGCGCTCCACCAGATCCTCCGAAACCTCATGGCCTGCCAGATAGGCGAAGCCTGAGGTCTCAAGCGCGTCCTTCAGCGCCGCGACGGTTTCGGCGCGTGCCGCTTCCGACGCCCCTTCTGCGAGACCACCGAGGTCAACAACGGGAATGTTGTCGAAATCACCTTTCATAGCCGTATTCCTTCATGTCTACTGTATACAGAATACTGTGTTCCAAGTGGTCGGCGAGGCACGAGCCTTAAATGCTGAATCCTGCGCGCAACATTCAGATGGCCACGAAATTAGGCAAAATCAGACCGTCTCCGCTGAGGCGAAAGACAAAGAGGTAACCAAGGTGCAGTCTAGACCCGTAATTATCGATACCGATCCCGGACAGGACGACGCCTTCGCGATTCTTCTCGCCCTAGCCTCGCCGGCGCTCGAGGTCCTCGGCCTGACCACGGTCGCCGGGAACATGGGGCTCGCGCAGACCACCGACAACGCCCGCCGTATCGTGGAACTCGCCGGCCACACGGACATTCCGGTTTATGCCGGCGCCGATCGCCCGATGATGCGCCAGCCGCGCCCGGTTCCCGAGATCCACGGCGATACCGGTATCGACGGCTGGGACTGGGAGGAGGCCCGGCGCGGACCGGAGGCGGCAAGTGCCGTCGATTTCCTCGTCAGGACGCTGCGAGCGCATCCCAGCCCCGTCACGCTGATCGTGCTCGGGCCGCAGACCAACATCGCGCTCGCGCTCAGCGTCGCGCCCGACATCAAGCGCAACATCGAGCGCATCGTCTTCATGGGCGGCGGCTTCTTCGAGGGCGGGAACATGACGCCCGCCGCTGAGTACAACATCCTCGTCGACCCCGAGGCGGCGCGGATCGTGCTGAAATCTGGTCTACCGATAACCGCCGTGCCGCTCGACTGCACCCATGCCACGGCCTCGCCGGTGCATTGGTCGCACCAGCTCGCTGCCCATGACGGCGAGGTCATGCAGGCCTGCGCGGGGATGATGGAATTCTTCGAGATTTATGGGAACAAGAAATACGGCACTGCGTCGCGGCCGCTACATGACGCCGTTGCCGTGGCAGCGCTGCTTTGGCCCGAGCTCTTCGAAGGCAAGCTCTGCCCCGTCGATGTCGAATGCGCCGGAGAGCTAACCACCGGCATGACCGTGGTCGACTGGCTGCGTCAGACCGGCCGTCCGGACAATTGCCTGTGGCTGAACGGATGCACCGACCCCGCGGAAGTCTATCGCCGTATGGAAGCGGCGCTCGCCACCCTCGCCGCGTAGCGGCTGCCTGCGGGAGAGCCTCATGGCCCTCCCTCCCCCGCGCTGCTCAGTAGCCGCGCGCCCGGTCGACCATGAACTCCGACCGCGGGCCCCGCGCCAAGGCGCGG
>NZ_JAUOQN010000101.1:0-7212 GCF_030547555.1 Salipiger sp. 1_MG-2023
AGAAGTTCGCACTCGATCACATCCCTCGAAGGTCAGAAACTTCTTGCGATACGGGCGGCAACCACAGAAGTTGCTAGATGATATCGTTCTCTAGCGCAGTTTCGATTTGGGCGATGCTGGCGAAACTTCCCTCGATCGTCAGGCTGTTGTCATCGCTAAAGCTCAGGACAGCATTGCCGTTGTCGCGCGACAGGGTGTATCCGCGATTGCCCAACTGGATGCTGTCGATGTCGTCCTGAAAATCCCGGATGATGTCATGCCCATCCACGGCATTGTAGATGAACGTATCCTCGCCCTGCCCGCCGTTCAGCGTGTCGTCGCCAAAGCCACCATGGACCGTATCGTTTCCCGCCGCGCCCGTCAGGGTGTCATTGCCGTTCTGACCTCGAAGCTCGTCATTGCCTACGCCTCCGCCAAGAAGGTCATTCCCGGCGCCGCCCCGTATGACATCATTGCCGCCTTCGCCAAAGAGCCGGTCCGCCTGAGAGCCACCGTCCAGGGTGTCTGCGCCGGTGCCGCCGCGCAGGGTGTCCGCGCCAGCCCCGCCGCCAAGAATGTCATTGCCAATCAGGCCAAGCAGAAGGTCGGCTCCGTTGCCGCCGAACAGGCTGTCATTGCCGCCTTCGCCCTGCAGCGTGTCATTGTCGGCCTCGCCGAACAGCCGGTCGTTTTGCGTACCGCCGAAAAGATTGTCATCCCCGGCGCCGCCACGAAGGGTATCGGACCCGGCGCCGCCAACAAGCCGGTCGTTGCCGATCTGACCGTTGACGTTGTCATTGCCGTTTCCGCCAAACACGCTGTCGTTGCCGCCATTGCCGCTTAAAGTGTCAGCGCCGCCATTGCCGAAGATCCGGTCGCCCAGACCGCCGCCAAAGGCCAGATCATTGCCATTACCGCCGAGGATCGTGTCGGCCCCGCCGCCGCCGCCGAGCGTGTCATTGCCAGCGCCGCCGATCAGGGAATCGTTCTGGCCGTCTCCACGCAGTGAATCGTCGCCTTCGCTGCCGGCGATCGTGTCGTTCCCGCCGCGCCCAAAGACCGTGTCATTGCCAGCAAGCCCCACGAAGTTATCGTCGCCACCCAGCAGATCGACGGAATCATCGCCAGCCGTGCCGATCAGATCGTCGGGACCCGGTGTAGGCCTGTTCGAGATCACCGCGACATCGGCGCTGACCAGGGTTTCAACCGTGCCGCCTCCGTCGGTATATTGCACCGTGACCGACACTTGGGCGTCGGCATCGGCCGCCGTGGTCGTGTAGGTCTGCGCCGTTTCGCCGATGATCGGCGCGCCGTCGCGCAGCCACTGGAAGCTGAAACTGCCAAGCCCATCGGCATCGGCGATGGTCCCGGTTCGCGCGGTGAGGGTTTCGTTCAGCTCTGGGGTGCCGCTGATGGTGACGGCCCCTGTCGGGGCATCATTGACGTTTTGCACGGCGCCAGTGGCCGCGCTGGTAAGGGTCTCGGCGGTGCTGAACCCATCGGTATAGCTGACCCGCACAGATATCGCGGCGCCAACATCGCCTTGCCCCAGCTGGTAGGTGCTGCTGGTTTCACCGGCCACAGCCACCCCGTCGCGCAGCCATTGGAAACTGAACGCGCCAAGGCCGTCCGCATCGGCGATGGTTGCTGTCTGCGCCGTCAGGGTTTGATCCTCGGCGGCGGTGCCGCTGATGGTAACGGCCCCGGTCGGGGCGTCATTGACGTTTTGCACGGCGGAAGTGGCTGCGCTGGTAAGGGTCTCGGCAGTGTTGAACCCATCGGTATAGCTGACCCGCACAGACATCGCAGCGCCGACATCGCCCTGCCCCAGCAGGTAGGTGCTGCTGGTTTCACCGCTCACTGCCACCCCGTCGCGCAGCCATTGGAAACCGAACGCGCCAAGCCCATCGGCATCGGCGATGGTTGCTGTCTGCGCGGTCAGGGTTTCATCCTCGGCGGCGGTGCCGTCGATGGTCACGGCCCCGGTCGGGGCGAAATTGGCGGGAACGCCGGTCATGGTCAGGCTCGACCCGTCGCTCAGCGTCAACACCCGGTCGCCGGCCCCATTGGCCGACACCACCATCGCCGCACGCTCGCCAGCCGACAGGGCCGAGAAATCAACGCTGTCGAACGCGGAGTTGTAATCGGTGACAACATCATTGCCCATGCCCAGCCGTACCACAACGGTATCGCTGCCCTCGCCCAGCGTCAGGTTGTCATTCCCCGCGCCGCCATCAAGCGTATCATCGCCGCCGCGCCCATCGAGGTTGTCATTGTTGCCGCCGCCCGACAGGGCATTGGCCATCTCATCCCCGAACAGGTCATCAGCCTGCGCCGAGCCGATCAGATGTTCGACGGTTTCGAACATGGCGCCACTGGCGGCGCCTCCATTGGCGCTCGGGTCCAGCAGATCGACCAGCACAAAGCTGGCATCGGCATAAGACACCGTGTCCTCGCCCTCTCCGCCAACGAACATATCCGCGCCGCCGCGCGAGTTGATCAGGTCGTCGCCGTCGCCGCCCATCACCATGTTGGTGCCAAAATTGTCGCCAATGGTGTCGTTGAACCCCGAGCCGATGATGTTCTCGATGCTGCTGTAGATGTCGCCGCGCGCATCACCGGTGTTGCCCGAGTTGTTAATCAGGCTCGCCGAAACCCCTGCCGATGCCGAGGAATAATCCGCCGTATCGCTTCCCGATCCACCGTTGAGCGTATCGGCCCCAGCACCGCCCTGAAGCGTGTCATCTCCGCCATTGCCGTTGAGGCTGTCATTGCCAGCGCCGCCCGCCAGAAAGTTGTCGCTGTTGTTGCCGGACAGGGTGTCGTCGAACCCGGAGCCGATCAGGTTTTCGATGCTGCTGTAACTGTCCCCGGCCGCCTCGCCGGTGTTCGATCCGGGACTGGACAGGCTTGCCCCCACCCCGGCCGTGGCATCGGCATAGCTTGCGCTGTCGGTGCCATTGCCGCCTCGCAGGTCATCGGCGCCCAGACCGCCGTTCACCGTATCGTCGCCGTTGCCTGCCACCAGCGTGTCGTCACCGCCGCGCCCAAGCAGCATATCCGCGCCGTCCAGCCCTTCGATGCGGTTGGCGGTGCTGTTGCCGCCCAGCGTATCGTCGCCGGTGCCGCCGATCAGGTTCGAAATGCCGGAATAGCTGTCGCCCGCGGCATCGCCGGTGTTCAGCGCGGTGTTGGCCAGATCGGCCACCAGACCATCATCCGTGTCGCTGTAGCTGGCAAAATCGCTTCCCGGACCCCCGATCAGCACATCCGGGCCCGCGCCGCCCGCTAGGGTGTCGTCGCCGTCGCCGCCAGTGATCGTGTCGCTGCCGGCCTCGCCAAAGAGCTGATCATCGCCATCATCGCCGACGATGGCATCACCGCCTTCACCGCCGCGAATGATGTTGTTCTGATTGGTGCCGGTCAGGTCGTCGTCGAAATTCGACCCGATAAGATTGATCACGTTGGTGTAGCGATCGCCAACCGCATCGCCAGTGTTCAGCGTGGGATTGTCGAGGTTGACCGTCAGCCCGCTCGCAGAGCTGCCATAGGCCGCAAAGGACACGCCGCCCGTGCCGATCAGCGTATCTTCCCCTTCGCCGCCATCCAGCTCGTTGATCCCCGAACTGCCCTCCAGCCAGTCGTTGTCGGCGTCGCCGAACAGCGTGTCGTCACCTGATCCGCCAATCAGCCTGTCAAGGCCAGCGCCGCCGTGCAAGATATCATCATCGCCCTCGCCCTCGATGGAATCGTTGCCGTCATCGCCCGACAGCCGGTCGATTCCAAGCCGCCCGAAGATGGTGTCATTGCCGCCGCCGCCGCTGAGAACATCATTCCTGTCGGTGCCGATCAAGGTGTTGGGGTTGGCGTTGCCGGTTTCGGTGTTGCCGAGCAGATCGTCGATCCGAAGCGTGCCATCGATGATGTCGAACACCCACACACCAGCCACGCCGGTGTTGCCGACCAGCGTATCCATATCTTCGGCAAGGCCCAGCTCATCCCCCGCCGTGCCGCCGCGCAGGAACAGCCGCGGCCCACCGTCAGCAACAAGCCCCATCTGAAAGCTGTTGCCGCGCGAATTCCCCATATCCTCAAAGCGATAGACAATTCGCGTGTCACCGTCTTCCAGATCGATCATTTCAAGCTGAAAGGTGTTGGGAAAGGTGACATCGCGGTTGAAGATCCCGACGCCGTCCCAGGTGACAACCACGGAATCGCGATCGGTGTTGGTGTCGAAATAGATGCCCGGCGTCGCCCCCGGCGGCAATGTGCGGTTGTCCAGATCGTCGTAGAACGGCGCGATGATGAAATCAGTGTTCTCGAATGTACCGAAGAAATTGATGGTCTGGTCGATGAAGCTGACACCGCCATTGGTGCTGACGAAAAGCTCGTCAAAGCTGCGGCCGCCGAACAGAAAGCCGCTTTCGAAGACACTGCTGATGCTGAAAAGTTCGGAGTTGTCATCGCCCTGCGCGATCAGGGATTCGCCATAGGGCAAAAGTGCGTTCGAAGTGATCGGATCAAAACTGTTGGGGCCGGACATTGTACAGATTCCTTTTTAAAACAGGTCTGAGCCTCCCGAAAGAAACGGGAGTTTCTTGTGCAACAGGGCTAGAAAATTCAATCGTGATCAGTTTAACGTAGCGTCAATTAACTACAAGGCTTGACAAGGCACCCTTTACAGAAATCTGAAAATGATGGGGCGGTGCGCCCAAGGGCAGCCACCCATCGCTTTGCCTTCGCCGGGTCGGGCAAGGCTGGTGCGATGGTTCGTCTTTCCTCAACGCGCCATGATCGGCGGGCCGCTGCGGCAGCCCTGTGACAGGCTGCCAAAACAGCCGCCCTCGGGGGCACTGGCGCGTCAGTTCGGCTGTCTTGAGGATGTGCCTCTGGGCGTCGTCGGGCAGCATTTTGCGCTTGCTCCCCACGCACGCCGGGCGAAGACGCCTGTCAGTTCCGGTTAAATCCCGAGCCTGACAATCGCCTCCGCCCTGCGCTCAAAACGGCAGCGGCTAATGGGTCACAAGAGTCGACCCAATCTGCCCGAACAGCGCATCCGAGAGGGTCTTGGCATAGGTCGCGGTAAGATGATTGCTGTCGCGCCACATGATCATGCCATCCTGCACCACATTGCAAATCCCGTTTGGACAGATGATGCTATTCAGATCGACGATCTGCACGTCTTCGGCCACTCTGGATCGGGCCAGTTTGTAATCCTCATCGTCGAGCACGTCGGCCCATGGCCGAGGGCAGCGTTCAGGATCCGAGAGCAGCGGCTGCGAGATACAGGCGGGAACGTCGATCTTCATGTACGGCGTGTCCCGCAGCGCAATCACGGTCACGCCCATGTCGAGCACCTTGTTGAGTGCATGCGCGATGCCGGACGGGGTGGCTTCGAACGAAGAGTCGACCAACGCCACAAGGAATTCGGGGGTTTCGGCTGCGATACGCTCCATGACGCGGTCATTCCATGTCCGGCAGCTTTCCGAAAGATAGGCATCCATTCCCTCTGCCTCGGTGGAAAAGAAACGGCACGAACTCTTGGTCATCGAAACCAGCTTCAGATCAAGATCGTCGGTGATCTGTCGCAGGGGCGGCTGCCATTGGGCGGAATGCGAGCCTCCCACAAGGAATATCCGGGCCCGGGCGTCATCGGGTCCAAATTCGCAGGACACAACAGCGTCGGTGACCTGATCCTGATGGCAGCCAAGATCGTAGACCTCGGCGAGATCTTCCCGCACTCTGAGAATGGTGAGCGGCGCCCGGGAAATCGGGTGCCTCCACTCGGCCAGTCTGGCGGGATGCAGGACGAGGATACGCTCGAGCGCAAGACTGCTGACACAGGTCACGATGATTGCTGTCACGGCCGTGACGGTCAGGCCATAGCGGGGAAAGCGTCCGTTGCGAAAGGCGGAGCCGACCCAAGCCAGAAACCCTGTGCTGAGCCAGGAAAGAGCAATCGCGGCCAATATGATGAGGGTTGCCGACAGAATGGTTTGTTCCTGCGTGTGGCGCTGGTACAGGGCAAAGATTGGAAAATGCCATAGATATATCCCGAAGGTCATGCTGCCAATGCGGACCAGCACGCGATTTGACAGAAGCGCCCCGGCATTGCGCAGCCCTCCGGTCTCACGGGCGTATTTCAGGATCAGAAGCGCCCCGAGCGTAGGCCAGAGAGACGCTATTCCGGGAAAGGCATTTCGAAGCAACAGGCCACAAGACAGGAAAGCAAGCAAACCGCACCAGGACAGCAGGTTCCCAAGGGCGCTTTCCGAGGTTTTTTCAGTTCCGTAGCTGGCCAGAAGCGCCCCAAGCCCGAACTGCCAGATCCGCGTGAATGTGTCATAATAGGCAATGACAGGATTGGTTTGGCTTAGGTAAATTGACCAGACAAAGGATATCAGGCTTGCCACGGCAATGATCGTCCGAAAGGTTTGCAACCGATCGAAGCCCGTCCGTTTAACGCAAAGCAGTGCCAGCAGCACAAAGGCGGGAAACAGCAGATGGACCTGTGCAATCACGGAAATCGCCCAATAATGCTGAAACAGGCTCATACCTTCGCTGCTAGCGAGGTAATCCTGCCCGGTTACCCCAAGCCAATAGTTCTGCAGGTAGACCGCGCTGAAGGCCCCGTCTCGCAAAACTGCAATCCACTCGATGGGGCTGATGAACACCGTCGAGAAAAGCAGTACGACGATGACCACGAGGATGGCCTCTGGCGCGGTACGCTGGAAAAACTTATTGTAATACTCCAGAAAGCCCGATCCGCTTTCCAGAAGCCGTCTGGCACTTCCCCAGAGGAAGAAGCCGGAGACGACCAGAAATATATCAACCCCCCCGGAGACACCAAGCTGGAAAATGTGGAAAACCGCGATGAGCAAAGCGCTGATCGCGCGCAGGCCTTGAACTTCCTGCCGCTTCGAAGAACGGATGGCGGATTTTTTATCCAACGTTAAAACTCTCAGTGATGTAATTCGGCACGCTCAGTCCAGACAGACAAATCAAAAACAGGTCAAGTTTTTTCCCGCCAGCACCGCCCGAACAAACGTTTTAGACGCACTCTTTGCTGACTCATTTACCCAAATGGTCGACATAGTTGCAGAAAGGCGGTTTGAGGTGTGACTGGCATTGCGGCAGAACCCTCGCTTCGAGCGAGGTACCCCTCTTATCTTTCCCGGTAGGACGTCCCCGTTCGCGGAACGTCTCCCCGGAGCGCCTGCAATGTGGGATGTC
>NZ_JAUOQN010000102.1:0-7062 GCF_030547555.1 Salipiger sp. 1_MG-2023
AGCGCGACTGACAAGCTCGGCCCGCCGGTGAGCGCGAGGCCCGTCGTGAGCTACACCATCAGTTGGGACATCATCGACATTCGCGCGCATCGTGAAGACGCTTATGGCCTGCAGGTTTCCCCCCGACCGGATCAGCCGGGTCACCGATGCCGTACTGGACGAGGTTCGGGGATGGCAATTCCGGGCGCTGGAGCGGATGTATTTCATAGTCATTTTTGATGCGCTCCGCGTCAAATCCGCGATGCTCCCTCTCGTGCATGAACACATGCACTGCCGGGGATGGGACAGCCGGATAACCAAGAATAAGGCCGTCTATGTGGCTCTCGGCGTGCGCGAGGTTCTTGGCCTGTGGATTGCAGTCAATGAAGGCGCCAAGTTCTGGCTGTCTGTGATGAATGAGCTGAAGAACCGCGGGTTCAAGATATTCTGATCGCCGTCGTGCCCTCTCATGGTTCGCGAGCAAACCATTGCCGGGTCACAGACAGCCTCAAGGGCTTCCCGGAGGCGATCACGGTAGCCTTTCCCGATGCCGCAGTGCAAACCTGCATCGTCCACCTGCTCCGCCATTCCCTGAACGTCTGCGCATGGAAGGATCGCAAGGCCGTGGCCGCCGATCTGCGTCTGATTTACGGCGCACCGACCGCCGCTCTGGCTGCCGCTGAACTGGATGCCTTTGAGGAAAAATGGGCCGGGCAATACGCATCTATCGCCCTGGCTTGGCGGTGGGCCTGGCAGGAGGTGATCCCATTCTTTGCCTTCGCTCCGGCGATCTGCAAGATCATCTACACCACGAATGACATAGAAAGTCTGAATCGGGTGACCCGCAAATCCATCAAGACCCGAGGCTCGTTCCCGACCAAGCAGGCCGCCACGACGCTGATCTATCTGGCCATTCGCAACTTCGAGAAAGGAGGACGGAATGTTCGAGAGTGGTTTGCCGTCCGCAATCAGTTCGCTATCATGTTCGACGAACACTTCAATGCGTGACCATATCTGAAACCTGCATGGGCCGGACCAGATACACAGACTTCATGGCACTCCCTTCCCAACGATGCTGCCATCATTCAATTGTTCGGCGCCCTAATGTTGGAGGCCAACGACGAATGGGCCGTGGCGCGCTGATACATGAGCCTTGAAACCCTGGCCCGCGCCACGGACAATCTTGCAGTCAGCTTGCCCGCCGTGGCTGCCTGAGAGACCCTGACCTCTCAGAAGGTCGGCGCTCCTACACCACGCAGCGGGACGTCACCAAAGGCTCATCCGCCTTGCTTCTATCAGGAGGCAGGGATCAGGCCGCAGATACATAAATTCGGGCACTCTCGGCGATGAAAGCGATTATGGTGGCCACCGGCACGATCCGCCCACCCTCGCGCAGTTTCTGACAAGGGGCGTCGTGCCAGACATGCGGCCAGGCCCGCAGCCCTTGTCATGCCAATCTTGCGCGGAGCGATTTTGATGGTGATTTGCGGCCACAGGGTCTTTCAGAGCCGTGGCCGCAGATCGCAGGTCCCTTACTTGCGGCGACGTGGCCGGGGGCGCGGTGTCGCCAGATCGATGATATCTCCCGCCGCATACAGGCCTTCAGATATTTCCTCACGTTGACATGGCGCCGCGTTGCGCTCCTCGCCTGATAGATGCCGGGACAAAGCGGATAGTCTCCTGCGCTGAACCGGTCAGACGGGCTTGCGGCGGACGGAGTTGACCAGCCTGTCTGCCGCATCCTTCGATGTTGTGGATGTCTTGGTCGTCCTCGCGCCTTGAAGGTTGCGAACAACCAGATATGCTCGATTTTTCAAATCCTCAAGTCTGCCGCGACCCTGTTGATCTCAGCTGCTCAACACGACGGCTGATCATCAAGGTTCCTCGGGACATTGTCGGGCGATACGTTGCCGCGCGGTGCTCAGGCGCGGCTGTGTCGCGGTGTCACCGGGATCAACGTGGGGGCAGACCAAGCATCTTGCAGACGAAAACCTGTGCCGGCGATCCCCGGCGCTTCAGCGCCGCGGTATCGTTCATCCAGCCCGTGGTTTGTTGCCTTGCCGGGGCCGACTGCACATATCGGCCAGCTGTCATGCCGGAGCAAATGCTGCCGGCGGTGCCATCGGCGTCGGATCACGGCGGCCGCGACCGCCGTGATCTGCGTCAGGCGGTGGGGCGCTGCCCGACGAACCGTCCAGCGCCTTCGGCGGGCAGGGCGGCGTGATCGGCTGCAAGTTTCGAGAGGGCATCGGCAACATGTGCTTCGGGCTCGCAGGCGCGGCGCGCCTCAAGATCAGTGTGCAGCAGCAAAGTCTCGATCGTCGCAGCCAGAGTGCCATCCCCTCGCCAGATCCGATGCAGCAGGTGAAGCTTCTTGCCAGCCCCGTTGAGCACCTGACTGGTGATGGTGATCCGGTCCCCTGCATGCACCTCTTCAAGATAGCGGACATGGGATTCGACCGTGAAATAGCTTTTGCCGCCCGCCACATAGGCGGCATCCGCGCCGATCAGTTCCATGAAGCGGTCCGTGGCCTTGGACGCGGCTTCCAGATAATGCGTCTCGTTCATATGGCCGTTGTAATCGGTCCAGCTGGAGGGCACCTGACGGCACGCCGTCACCGGCAGGCCTTCGCGCCGCTTCGGCGCGGCCAATGCCGCCTCATGCGCGCAGATCACTCCGGCGGCACCAGACCCCGAGCGCTTGAGCGCCCGCACCATGCCGACGATATTGTCATCGCGCAGGCGTTCCAGTTCCCGGATCGAAAGATGCCCCGATTGCGCATCCGATTGCCCCGCGATCAGGTCTACCAGCTCTGGGGTGAATTCAGGGACATCCATCAGCTTGGTCCAGGGCCAGCTGAGCGCGGGACCGAATTGCTTCATGAAATGCTTCATCCCGGCCTCGCCGCCCGCGATGCGGTAGGTCTCGAACAGGCCCATCTGCGCCCAGCGGATGCCAAAGCCCATGCGGATCGCTTCGTCGATCTCCTCGGTGGTTGCGACGCCGTCCTTCACCAGCCAGAGGCTCTCGCGCCACACCGCTTCGAGCAGACGATCGGCGATATGTGCATCGATTTCCTTGCGCAGGACAAGCGGGAACATCCCGATGCTGCGCAGGATCTCTGCCGCGGGCGCAGTGCGTTCCGCCGCACCAACCAGTTCCACCAGCGGCAAGAGATACACCGGATTGAACGGATGGGCGACGATTGCGCGCGCACCTTGCGCGTTCAGTTCCGACGGCTTGAAACCCGATGTCGAGGAGGCGATCACCGCATCTGCGGGCGCTGCCTCGGACAAGGCACCCAGAACCTTGTGCTTGAGTTCAAGCTGTTCCGGCACGCTTTCCTGCACCCAATCCACATCCGCGAGTGCGTCGGCCAGATCGCTGTGGAAGGTCAGCGTTCCTTCGCTGGGCAAGGCCTTGTCATACAGCGCCGGCAGGGCGATGCGGGCATTGGCGATCACCTCGTTGATCTTGCGCGTGGCGTCGGGGTCGGGGTCGAACACCGCGACATCCCAGCCGTTGAGCAAGAACCGCGCCGCCCAGCCGCCGCCGATCACGCCGCCGCCGACAATCGCTGCTTTCAGCCTTCGGCTCACCGGGGCGCTCATGCGGCCACCGCCTTCGGGGCGCGTTTGGTCAGGCCCAGTTTCGCGCGCACCTCTGCCGGGCCGATCACCTTGGCGCCAAGCGCCTCGATGATCCCGACGGAGCGCTCGACAAGCTGCGCATTGGTCGCGAGCTGCCCTTTGCCAAGCCAAAGGTTGTCTTCAAGCCCGACGCGCACATTGCCGCCCGCCAGTACCGATGCCGCCACAAACGGCATCTGATCGCGGCCAAGGCTGAAGGCAGACCATGTCCAGTCGGCGGGCACAGCGTTCACCATCGCAAGGAAGGTGTTGAGATCATTGGGCGCACCCCACGGCACCCCCATGCAAAGCTGCACCAGCGCCGGGGCGTCCAGCGTGCCTTCCTCGACCAGTTGTTTGGCGAACCACAGATGGCCGGTGTCAAACGCCTCGATTTCCGGTTTCACCCCCAGCTGCGTCATCATCGCGCCCATGGCCCGCAACATGCCGGGGGTGTTGGTCATCACGTAATCGGCTTCGGCGAAGTTCATGGTGCCGCAATCAAGCGTGCAGATCTCGGGCAGGCAGTCGGCAATATGCACCATCCGCTCGCTCGCGCCGATCATGTCGGTTCCCGCCGCGTTGACGGGCAGGGGCGCTTCGGTCGGTCCGAAAACAATATCGCCGCCCATGCCCGCCGTGAGGTTGAGGACCACATCGACCTCGGCGTCGCGGATCCGCTCGGTCACTTCCCGATACAGCGCCGGATCGCGCGAGGGGGCGCCGCTTTCAGGGTCGCGCACATGGCAATGCACGACAGCCGCGCCGGCTTTTGCCGCGTCAATCGCGCTGTCGGCGATCTGCTTGGGGCTGCGGGGCACATGCGGGGAGCGCTCTTGCGTCGCGCCCGAGCCGGTCACCGCGCAGGTGATGAAAACCTCTTTGTTCAATGTCAGTGGCATGGGGTCTCCTATGTCGCGGCGCCTGTTGTCTCAGCCTGTCGCGATGGCGGGCTGCGGCGGTTCCAGTGGTGTTCAAGTGTCAGGGTTTGCGACGAACCTATGCTGGCCATCCCTGCAAGGATGGTTCTATCATGACATCAGATTGCCAGATCAGGACAAAATTTGATGACCAATGTGACCTTTCTGCTGTTTGACGGGTTCTCGAACATGGTGCTGTCCTGCCTGCTCGAGCCGCTGCGCGCGGTGCGTGATCAGGGGCAGGCCGATCTGCACTGGCAGATCCTGAGCCCGGATAACGGGCCGGTTTGCAGTTCGAGCGGGCTGAGCATCACCCCTGATGGCCGCACCCACGCGCCGCAAGCCTGCGATCTGCTGATCGTTCTTGCGGGCTACGGGTTTCGCGCCCATGCCCAAGGCGACGGGCCGGCGGTGATCCGGCGCTTGTCGCGGCACGCGCAGGTGGTCGTGGGGGCCGATACCGGGGCATGGTTGCTGGCCAGCGCCGAGTTGATTTCGGACCACCCCGTCACGCTGCATTGGGCGGTGCTGAGCGAATTTGCCGAGGCCTTCCCGCAGGCGCAGCTTCGCTTTGAACGCTACCTGAAAACCGGTCGGATATGGAGCTGCGGCGGCGCATCGAGCGCGCTGGACCTGATGCTGGCCTTCATCGCCGAGAGGTTCGGCCCCGCGAGCGCCTTTTTCGCATCGACGATGTTCCTGCACGACGCCGAGCGCCAGCAAACCCATGGCCGCGGCCCGGGGCGATTGGCGGGTAAGGGCACGGCCAAGCTGCGCCAGACCGTCAATCTCATGGTGGAAACCATGGAAACGCCGCTGACTCTCAAAGCCTTGGCAGACAAGGCGGGGCTGACAGTGCGGTCCTTGGACCGGCTGTTTCAGGCCGAATTGGGCATGGCGCCGGGGCGCTATTACCAGCTGATGCGCCTGTCACATGCACGGGATCTGGCGGCGAGCACCGAGTTCGACCTGCGGGAGATCGCTTTGCGTTGCGGGTATTCGGATGCGTCGGCGCTGAGCAAGGCGTTCAGCCGCGCCTTTGGTCACCCGATCCGCAAATCGCGCGGCAATCGTCCGCGATAGGGGGCGCGTTACCGGGCCAGATCGCGGATCGCCTCGACAATCTCGGTGAATTGCGCCGCCAGCTCCGGCGATCTGGCGCGCGCGCGCAGCCAGCCATGCACCGTGCCGATCTGCGTCACGCAGAATACATCGGCGCCCGCCGTCTTAGCCGCCTCGGCATAGCGCGTCGCATCATCGCAGAGCGGATCGCATTGCGACGCAAACAGACGCGTCGGGGGCAGGGCGCGTAAATCGCCGCTTGCCGGCGTGGCGCGCGGATCGTCCGGATCGCCGCCCCGCGCCGCCGCGTAGACCGCCAAATCGTCACGACTGAGAAGCGGCGCGTCGGCATGAATGTCAAAGCTGCCGCCGCGCGGTTCATAGCCAAGCAGGGGATAGATCAGGACTTGGCCGCGTATCCGTGTCGCATCGATCGGCCAATCGCCGAGCGTTCCCAAAAGCGCGGCGCAAAGAGTGGCTCCGGCGCTGTCTCCGGTCAGAACGACAGGGCCTTGCGCGCAAACTGCCTGCACGACTGCAGCCAGATCGTTATAGGCCGCAGGGTGCTGATGTTCTGGCGCAAGGCGGTAGTCAACTGAAATGACCTGCAATGCCGTCCGATCGGAAATCTCGGCACAGAGGTCATCGTGGCTGTCCAGATCCCCGACAACAAACCCGCCGCCATGGGCGTAGATCACCGTCACGGGCCGCGTATCGGTCGGGGCATCCCCGTAAACGCGTACGCCAACGCCTGATATTTGCGTGTCGAAAACAACTAGATCCTTCGGCCGCCCCAAGTGCATCTGCGCTGCCATTCGATCATATGCGGCCCGCACGGCGGCCCAGTCGTCCGCAGCGAGCCCAGACGGAGTCAAAGCTTCGGACTCTGCAATAAACGCGCGAAGTTCGGGGGATAACACCGCCGCATATTCCATTGAGGTCTCCTTTGGTATTTTTCGCGTGTCTAGCGTGGCCCAACCGGCGTGTTGAGGCGGCTGTTTCCGGTTTCATATCGGGGGGCCTGTCACCGATACAGGGGCCGCACCCGTCATGCCGAACGATTTGCGCTTGATGGAGTCATTCTGTCGGGACCATGGTCAAGGAAAAACGGGACGACAAGCGGCCTGTCCGGCGGTGTTGCATAACGACTGGCCGGGATTCAGATAACGAATCCCGTAGGTTAGATCGGTGGCCTTTCGAATCCGTCTTCCCCCGCTATCGAACCATGAACAGGTCCAGCCACAACAAGTCGCTTCGAAGCCGGGGTTCGCTGCTGCTCTGGTTTGACCTCGACATGACGTGGCTGGCGAAACGGGCCGACAAACGCGGGCGACCAAAGACATCTCTGATGCTGCCATCCAGTTCTGCCTGAGCGTGAAGGTGTTGTTTGGCCAGGGTGACGTCCCCAGACGTGGTGTAGCTTACGGTGGCCATCGGGTTTCCCGGTAGGGTCGGGTTGCGAGAACCAACC
>NZ_JAUOQN010000103.1:0-7035 GCF_030547555.1 Salipiger sp. 1_MG-2023
GTCACACCCGGCCGCGCGCTGCGCTACGCCGGGGGCTCCGCGCGCGGCCTCCTACACCAAGCGTTGGGACACTACCGAAGATATTTGGTTGGTCAACGATCTCCCAGCTACAGAACTGACGTTCCCGGCCCAGAGCGGACATCCAACGTCATAGACATCGCTGCGTTGCAATCCCCCGAAAGCAGTCATTGCCCGCAGTCAATAAGTGAAGCAGCTTCACGTGGGTGGCCTTATACACTCTTACATCGGATCAATGAGGTGCAGGATGAAGCTTGAAGAATACTATCGGCCTAGACTATCTGAAGCAGGATATGACCTCTTGGCCGTGTTTAGCCGGTTTGAATACGCAATGAAGAAGGGCGGATTTCGCCGGGAGGCCTATCCGGATGCCGCTTGGTACACTTTCGCTCAGCGCCTACCGCAAGAGTTCTTCCAAAAAATGGCGGGGTCTGACGAAGCGAAAATATACTTCGAGGCTCCTCCGGATCACCTCGTCACAACCGATGATGGTGGCGTAGACTGGTCAGGAAACCCCGTTGCACCAAACGATACAGCAAGCCTCTTCCAAAGTATTAAAACCGCTCGAAACAACCTGTTTCATGGCGACAAAAAGCACGACAACCATCGTGATACCCAGTTGATGCAAGCTGCGCTCTTTGTGCTGAATGAAGCCTACCATGAAGCAGAGCGTGCAGATGGGTTTGAAGATTTCCTTGGTGCGATGGAGTTTGGACTGTAGCCGACCCAAAGTGGACGGTCAGCTGTCCGGAATACTACTTCGCGGCATTCTTCAACGCCACCCTTCAGCAGTTGCGGGAGCAAAACAAAGGTGACCAACCTTGATCCCGAAACGCATCGCAGGCATTCGTCGGACGGCGCCACGGTTGCTGGGCGATGTCCGTATTACTCCGTTTGAGTTTGGATCACGCCGACTGACGACGATTCTTTTGGAGGTGGAGAATGAGGGACGACCTTACAAACGGCGCAGACAAGGGGGCGCACTTTTACCGCTGCGATTTTCAGGTTCATAGCCCGAGAGATCGCCGATGGACAGGCCAACCGCGAATTGATGACGAAGACCGAGCCGAATATGCCGCCGCCCTTATCGCTGCGTGCCGGGAGAAGGGTCTGGACGCCATTGCCATCACTGATCACCACGACATGGCCTTCATCCCCTATGTCAGGCAGGCCGCCGCGCAGGAAACGGATGCGGAAGGTAACCCCTTGCAGGTCCGCGACCGTATCGTCGTCTTCCCGGGAATCGAGCTGACCCTCGCTGTCCCCTGCCAGGCAATCCTCCTCCTGGATGCTGATTTTGAGGACAACCGCTTTGATGCCGTCCTGACGGCATTGACGATCACGCCCGCTCCGTCAGGCGACGAAAAGACGATTCAGACGGAACGCCTTGATCACATCGATTCCCTGAGGACCCTAAAGTCCAAACTGGACGAACACAGCTGGCTCAAGGACCGCTATATCATTCTTCCAAATGTCAGCGGCGAGGGAAAATTCTCTTTGCTCCGTAGCGGTATGGCCCAAAGATACAAGGACATGCCCTGCGTCGGGGGCTATCTGGACGGCTCAAAGGACGGGCTGAAACCGGGAACTCTGAATATTCTTGCGGGGAAGGAAAAGGCCTGGGGCCACAAGCGCATCGCCTGCATCCAGACTTCCGACAACCGCCGCGAAGATCACGCCGATCTCGGCAAGCATTCGTCATGGATTAAATGGGCCAGCCCGACGGCGGAAGCGCTGCGGCAGGCATGCCTAGCCCAGGAATCGCGTATTTCCGACACTGAGCCAAGTGTCCCTTCGGTCGTCATTACGTCGATCAGTGTACAGAACAGCTCTTTCCTCGGGCCTTTAGAACTTGCCTTCAATCCTCAGTACAACGCGCTGATCGGCGGGCGGGGCACCGGAAAGTCCACAATCCTTGAATATCTGCGGTGGGCGCTGTGCGACCAGCCTCCCGCTGGAAGCGACGACGACACTCCCGACTACCAAGCGCGCCGCGCGCGGCTGATCGAGGGAACGCTCAAGCCTCTTGGCGCGACCGTTGATGTCGCTTTCACCGTGAATGGCGTGCCTCATCTTGTGCGAAGGGCCAGCAAAGACGGCACCGTGCAGATTAAGGTTGGCGACGATGAACTGCGGCCCTGCACCGAGAACGAGGTACGCACCCTGCTGCCTGTTCAGGCCTACAGCCAGAAGCAACTCAGCAATGTCAGTGTTCGCCTGGACGAGCTTGCAAGGTTTATCGCCGCGCCGATCCGCACCGAACTCGGGCAGCTCGAACGGCAGATGGACGAACAAAGTGAAAAGCTGCGCAAGAGCTATTCCACGAGGCAACGCCAGAAGACCATCGAAAAGGATATCGCCCGGCTTACCCTGGAAGTCCGCTCCTACCAGGAACAGGCGAGCAGCATACGCGCATCGCTCGGCGGGCTGTCGCAAGAGGACCGGACGCTGCTGGAGCTCGGATCGCAATATGACAGCGCCGAACAGGCCTTGGATGCCCGCAAGCAGCGTTTGCGGGATGCGGGCGGGCGGATCGATCAGCTGCTCGAACTGCTCGGCGGCGAAATCCGCGGAGACCTCGCGGGGCTGCCCGATGAATTTCCCGAAAAGGCGCTGATTGCGAAACTGTCCGCCGAGTACGACGCACTGGTTGCCGGAATCGCAAAAGCGTTGCACGGGGCCAAGTCCGGCATCGATCAGGCCCTCGCAGAGCGCGAAGACAGCAAATGGTCGCAATGGAGCGTAAGGCTTGAGGCCTACCGCCACGCCTATTCCGTTGCACTGGGCAGATCGTCCGCGCATCGGGATCGGATGGAGCAGCTGAAGTTGCTGGAAGCCAAGGTCGCATCGCTCCAGAAGGAACATGCCCGGCTGTCAGACGAATTTATATCGCTCCAGAAGGCCGGAGAAACCTATCAGGCCGAACAGGAGAGGCTGCACGAACTTAGAAGGCAACGCGACGACCTGATCCAAGGACAGTGCGAGGCTCTGACTGAGAGATCCGGCGGTGCCGTCCGCGCGATTGTTCACAGGTATTCAAATGCAGATGCGTTTTCAGAGTTGCTGAGAGAACGTCTGAGCGGTTCGGGAATCCGCAAAGACCGGATCGAGCGCATTGCCGAGGCCATTATTGAGGCGGATGATCCTCACCGCTCATGGCTCGGCACGCTTGAAGACCTCGAGACCTTGGCGAACTTCGATCCCGACAAAGATTCAACCGAACAGCTTCCCGAGACCCCGTTTCTCACCAGCGCAGGCGCGACCAAGGGCGATTGCGATAAGCTCGCTCGCAAACTTTCCCCCGATGACTGGCTGTCACTGTCCCTAACTGAAATCCAGAGCGAGCCCCATTTCGAGTACCGTTCGCGCGAGGGAGAATACATCAATTTCTCGAACGCCTCGTCAGGCCAGCAGGCAACGGCGCTCCTGCGCACGCTTCTGAACCAGGCAGGGCCGCCCCTTCTGATCGACCAGCCAGAAGAAGACCTCGACAACCCCGTGATGCAGGAAATCGTCGAACAGATATGGGCGGCCAAAAAGCGGCGTCAACTCATCTTCGTCAGCCACAATGCCAATCTCGTCGTCAACGGGGACGCAGAGCTTGTCGCCTGGTGCGAATACCGCAAGGCGGGCGATCAGTCCGGCGGCAAGATAGCGGGAGAGGGGGCCATCGACATTCCAGATGTCCGTGAGGCCATCAAACGCATCATGGAAGGCGGCGCTGCAGCGTTCAATCTTCGCAGAGAGAAGTATGGCTTCTGATCCGCCGGTTCGTGTATCTCTCGACCGAGATTTCGCCAGACCTGCGCTTCGCACGGCCTGGCGCATTGTCCGCTGCGTGACGCCCCTGAACGACCGCTTTCCCAGTTTTGCTGGAGGTGACATACCGCGCAGCGAACGGCGGCTCGCCGCCCAACCTGCTGGAAGGCGGGGTGCCGAAACTGGTGATGGACCATGTCTGCTCCGGACTAAATCTACGTCATCGCGCCCCGATCTAATCGAAACATTTATTTTCTGCGTATCGGGCCCGTCGTTGCGCTCTACGCTCCTCCTCTTGCTTCGCCCTCCTGCAATCTTCGTCGGCATCCCAGCCCCAGCCACCATCCTGATACCATTGTTCAAGGTGGGACCACTCCTCTTCCACGCGCGCGGGAACTGAGGTCGTCTCGCTTGCGCCGAGTTCCGTGATTTCGCCCGCTATGCGCCGTGCGGGCTCTTCGGCATCTACGGGTAAGTAGAGGTCTCGCTCTGAGAACAGGTTTATCGCCTGGTGGTAGCGATCTATGACTGCATCGCGTGTGCTGGCCGCAACAGGATCTCGCCGGACGTTAAGGAGGTCATGTATGTCTACATCACCCCGCGCCAGAATCTGAAGTAGCAAGGAACTCGGCATATCGCGTTCTCCGCTTTCGTAGCCGCGATAGGCTCGTACGGAGCAGCCCAGCTCTTCTGCCATTTGATCCTGGGTGAGGTCGCGGCGACCGCGGTATTTCCGAAGCCCTTGGCTGAGGCTTAATTCACGGCGTCGACGGATGCGTTCAAAGGTTCGGGCCTCTTCGGCCTCTTCGTGCCGCGCGTCTTGAGAACGCTCGATCTGCTTCCGCCCAATCCAGCCCTTTTGCTGCGCTGACATGCCTGGGCGAATCACCAAATTGTCTTGGTTTGGGTCGGGCTTGAACTGAAATGGCATTGAACGTTCCTTCATCAGATCGAAAACCTGCCAGATTGTGCCGCTTTGTGGGGCTATGAGAAAACATAATAATTTCATTTACTTGGTAGATTTGCGCGAGCCATTATAGCAATAAGAAAGCGGTTTGGAGGCGCAAATGAACAATACATTTGAGAACGCAGTCACGCCAGAGGTTTGGTGCGAGCGGCTGCGCTCACAAGGAGCAGAGGTTTCAGCGCGCGTTTTGCGGGCGAAGGCTCGCTCGTGTGGACATTACTACGCCTTGGGCCGTGTCATGTTGCTGTCGGCAGAGCATGTCGAGGCGATCCTGTCTGCCGAAGGAGCACGGGTTCGCAGGGGTGGGCAGACTGCGAGGAGTTGGTCTCATGGGAAGTGAATTCGATCGAGATCGCGATTCATCCGCTCGCCAGGAGAAGGCCCGATGTGGTTCGACTATCCTGGACGCGGGCAAGTCCCCCGCAGACTGGGTTTCCTGGTTGGAGGAGTACCGCCAAATCAACATCGCCGAGCGAACGTTGCGGGAAAAAGCCAATCGCCTAGGTGCGTGCTTTCGTATCGGCAATGCCATGATCATCACGCCCGAACAGATTGATGAAATTCTGACGGAGGATTGGAAGTGCCGCTCGAACCGTACCTCAGAGGCAAGGTCTATTGGGTCAAAGGCTGGATCGAATACAACAGCCGCCCGATCGCCGGCCCATATCGACAAAGCACGAGATCGACTTCGGAAGCTGGCGCGCGGGACTGGATAAGCGAAGAGACCGAGTTGCAGATCCGCAAGCACATCGTTGGCGAAGAGCGGGCCCTTCGCTTCGCGGATGCAATCGAACTCTACCAGCCCGACAGCAGGAGCGCCCGCCAGCTGCTACCGATCCTCGATGAGATTGGCAGTTTGCCTCTCGCGGCCATTACCGGGCGATTGCTAAAAAATCTCGGACCGAAGCTGCGCCCGAACGCCTCCACAGATACTTGGTGGCGGGAAATCGTGACGCCAGCGCGGGCGGTCATCAACAATGCGCACGAGCTGAAGGGGACGCCGCTGCTGCGGGTGCGGCGCTACGATCAGTTCGAGCGGAATACTCAAGACAAACGTCGGGGCAAGACGAGCCGGGTGGAGCGGGTGCCGGCGACCCGTGCTTGGATCGACGATTTCTGTGCCGAAGCTGATCCTTACAATGCGGCCATGGCGCGCTTCATGTTCGAAACGGCCGCCAGGATTGATCAGGCTGTTTCTCTGAAACCAGACGACCTGCGCCCGGAGAAATGCCAGGTCCGGGTCAAAGCTCAGAAGGGACATCCGGAAAGCTGGATCACTGTCTCGCCGGAAATGATGGAAGAGTTGCTGGAGCTGCGCCCCAAGCGCCCTCGCAACCGCAGAACCGGAGCGACTTTGCCGCCGCGGATATTCGGGTATGCGAGCTCGACCGGTTATAATAGCCGCTGGAAGACAATCTGCCGTCGTGCCGGTATTCCGTATCTCTCAGCTCATGCCGCAGGAAGGCACGGGTTCTTCACTGAACTGGTCATCCGGCAGGGTATCGATCCGGTGACAGCCGCGCGAGCGGGGCGTTGGTCAGACGCTAATTTGCCGATGAGCATCTACGCCCATCCGGAGACCGACGAGGCGGACATTCGAGCGCTTTTTCGTACATCCCGTGTACAGACGCGCTTATCGGGAGACGGTAACATTCAGAAATCAAATGGAGAAATAGAAGATGAGTAACACCCTCCTAAGGGGCAGGTTGCAGGTTCGAATCCTGCCGGGGTCACCACTTTTAATATTTGCCAAAAACAGCTAATGTCTGCGCAAAAGCAAGCAATAGTCTGCGCAAGACGATGCCCATGATGCCACAAGAATCATATTTTATATATTAACTTCAGTATGTTGAGGTTTGTTTTGGCCGGTAATAGGCTGCGCCCGTACCGGCCTCTTTCGCGCTGATTTGACAGCCAGATCGATTCCCTTTCACTGAATGACACCAAGGTTCCGGAACCTTTCATCCCCCGTCTTTCAGGCCTGCCAGGCCCGAGAGCGCCGCCGCGGCCTGTATGCCGCGCCTTGAAAGGAGTCCGCCATGACTCGCGCGACCACCACGATCCCGTTCAGCACAATCAAATTTATCGACAACATCCCGCGCCTGTCTGATCTGACTGAACGGCTCACGCAGAAGTTGCGCGAGATCCGCATGGAGCTGAACCAGCGTGAACCCGCCAGAATAACCGCGGCAAAAGCGCAGAGCAGATATGACCGGCTCTGTTGCACAAAGCCTGTGAGGGATTCACCTTGCGAATCCAGTGCGATAACTGGAGGGGATGAGCAGACCGAC
>NZ_JAUOQN010000104.1:0-6906 GCF_030547555.1 Salipiger sp. 1_MG-2023
CGTCCTTGCCGAAAAGGTCGCTGGCCGACCGGCCTTTCATCAGCTGGTCCAGAAGGTCTTTGTCGATGCTCATACGTAGGTCTCCTCATCTCAGAGTTACCACGCCGGGGCACAGAATTCCGGACAGTCTCCCTCTCACGGGATACCTTGAGGCCATGGTCCTCGGCCAAGGTCCCGGCCGTCGGCGTCGGCGCAAAGTCGGCAGGCTGTTCCTTCACAAGCATCACGGCAAAGGCTCGCACCGCCGGATCGATCCGATTGTTCGACCGGTCGGCCGCGCGCCTTGTGCCGGATCGCCGCCGGGCGGTCGGTTCGGAAGCGCTTCAGCAGGCACGGCACCTGTCTGCGGCTCAACGCCAGAAGTGTCGTCGCATTACCCGCTGTCATCCGGCCCTGGACGACTTGGCTCAAAACTTCGACGCGGTTCAGGTCGTGCTCTGCTCTCACGCTTTGGATCACCGGAAGCTGGGATTATCCGGCTGTTTCACGATGACAGGCCGGTTGCGCCATCGGGATAATGCATGGCAATCGGGACGTCGTATCCGATCGCGCTGTGGCGCGCGATGATCGGTTCTGCGCTGACCCGCCAACGCAAGGGCCGCTACGGCCACGCCGCCCGCGACCTGACCGCCTGCGCCAACGCCAACGCCAACGCCGATGCGGCGATCACCGATTACGGCTCGCATTCAACCCACGCGACCTACACCGCCGCCCTCGCCGAAGCGCATCCACGAAAGGCCTCGTTCTGGGCACAGTTTCCGTAGACGACGAGCAGGCGTTTGGCCTGACACATTGCCCATCGGCACAGACGCGCGGGCTAAAAATCGGCCAACAGACGAAAATTCTCTGAGCAGCACGTCGGGCGCAGAGCGGCCCTTGCCTTATTACGCCAAGCCTTCGCTGGCCGGAGCAAAGGCGCGCAAGGGCGGGGGAAATCCGCGGCCTAGGACCTACGACGTTTCCGCTTCGGTTATGACTGCCTGAAAACGGCTGATCGGAGCGATCGTCGAAAGGGCCGTTCGTCCGAACTTGCTTGTCGTGCAAAGCAGGTACGAGGTCGCGGCAGCGTTCATTGCCGCCTTTTTGACCGCGATCTTGGAGGTGTTGAAATCCATCACCCTCGCGTTCTCGTCCACCGCCGAACAAGCGATCAGCGCGATGTCGATCTGGAGATCGTGCAGCCGCAGGATCACCTCCTCTCCGGTGAGGGAGCCATCGCGGCCGGACATCCGCCCCCCGATGACGTTGACCTCATGCGCGTCGGGGTCGAACAACAGCGCCGTGCGGATGCTGGTGGTGAAGATCCGAAAGCCCGCCCGCTGCGCCAACCGCGCGGCGCAGCATTCGATGGTGGTGCCCACGTCCAGAAAAATGCTGGCCCCGTCCGGGATGGCGGCGGCCGCGCGTTCCCCGACCACCAGCTTTTCGACCCGTGCCACATCGCGCTTGGCCGCGTGGTCCAGCCGCGCGGCCTCTGCCGGGCCTACCGGTCCAGCGCCTCCGTGAAAGCGCTGCAACAGCCCTTTTTCGGCCAGCGTGATGATGTCGCGGCGCACGGTCTGCGCCGAGACGCCGAACTCTTCGGCCAGTGCCTCAATCGTCACAAAGCCCGAGCTCAAGACGCGGCTCAAGACCACGCTTTGGCGTGACGATAAATCTTCGGTGGACTGCGTATCTGTCATAAAACTGTGTAAAATATCATCCATCAGGTGGAAGAAAGTTTACACAAACGAAGGCGCGCCGCAATGCAAGAAAGCTTCTTCCGCAGCGAAGATGGTCGGTTTTTTCTAGGCCAGAATGAGCTTAGCGGCAGTCAATGGGCGTGGCGCGTCAAGGGCGCGGCGCTCCCGAAAAGCACGCAAGATACCACCCCTGTCACCGCGTTTGAGGTTTTTACAGCTCTGGCCCGCACCCGCCCATTGCAGCAATTGGTTGTCGGCATCATTGGCCCTCGCAATGCCACAGCCGCGCAGATCGAAGCCGCCGAGGCCGTTGGCGCCGCCTTTGGTGCCTTGGGCCTGACGGTGATCTGCGGTGGCCGTGGCGGCGTGATGGAGGCCGCCTGCAAGGGCGCGCTTGGTGCTGGCGGACTGCCAATCGGCATTCTGCCCGGCATCGATCCACAAGAGGCCAACCCCTATGTCGCGGTGCCGCTGACCACCGGGCTGAACGAGGTGCGCAACATCATCATAGTGCGCGCGGCGCGGGTGCTGCTGGCCGTGGGCAATTCACCAGGCACCCTGACCGAGGTCGCCTATGGCCTGCATTTCGACAAACCCGTGGTTGGCGTGGCCGGGGCCGCGCAATTGGATGGTGTGTATCACACCGCCGACGCCGCAGCCGCCGTCGAGGCCACGCTGGCCCGCCTGCTGGCCGATCTGCCGATGATCGCGGCCAATTGAAATGACCGAAATCTTACACCGCCCACCCCGCGCGGATAAGCCTGCCCTGTCGCTCCGCAACGTCTCCAAGCGCTTTGGCGACACTACGGTTGTGTCGGATTTTTCGCTGGATCTTTTCGCCGGTGAGTTTGTGGCCCTGCTGGGGGCGTCCGGGTCGGGAAAATCCACAACCCTGCGGATGCTGGCGGGGCTGGAACGGCCCAGCAGCGGCAAGGTCTTGATGGATGGCGTCGACGTGACCGACCTGCGCCCCGCTGCACGCAACATTGCGCTGATGTTTCAAAGCTATGCGCTGTATCCGCATCTGAGCGTTCGGCAGAACATTGCAACGCCGTTGCGTCAAGCGCGCCTCAGCGCCGCCGCGCGACTGCCCGGTGCGGGCCTGCTGAGTGGGCGGGTTCGCAAAGCCGAGTCCGAGATCAACGCCCGCACCCAAAGCGTCGCGCAGATGCTGCGGCTGGACGGCCTGCTAGAGCGCAGGCCAAGCCAGCTATCCGGCGGCCAGCAACAGCGCGTTGCATTGGCGCGCGCGTTGGTGCGCGATCCGTCGGCCTTTTTGCTGGACGAGCCGCTGTCGAACCTCGACACCGTCCTGCGCCACAGCACCCGCGAAGAAATCCGCGACTTGCATCGCCGCACCGGCCACGCCTTTTTGCTGGTCACCCACGATCAGACGGATGCTCTGTCGATGGCCGACCGGATCGTGGTGATGATCGCGGGCCGCGTGGCGCAATGCGCCTCGGCGGCGGACATCTACCACAGGCCTGCCAACCGCGAGGTGGCCCGCTTTATCGGCGCCCACCGGATGAACATCCTGCCCCCCGGTGTTGAGGCCGCCTCGTTGCACCCGCGCGGGATGCAGGATGATATCGGGATCCGCCCCGAAGCGTTGCAGGCCGATCCAAACGGTGCGCTGTTTGCCACTTTGACAAATGCTGCCTTCCACGGCGAGGAAACCCTGTTGCGACTGCGCACCGACGCAGGAACCGAACTGCTGGCCGTCACCCAAGGCACTGCGTCCTTGCCACCGCAGGGAACCAAGATGCGCTTTGGCGCTCAGGCGGCGCGGCTGCATTGCTTTGACGCGGCCACCGGCCTTCGCAAGGAAATCAAGGCATGAATATGCGCGAAAGCATGTCCACCCTCTTGCTGACCGGCCCGGCAGCGCTGGCGCTGGTGCTGTGTGTCTTTCTGCCGGTGGCTGTGGTCTTTGTGCTGGCCTTTACCAACTATCAGATCGGCGCGCCGGGCATCGGCTGGGTCGGGCTGGACAATTTTGCACAGCTTTTTGGGTCGCGGATGGGCCGCAACGCGATCCTCAATACACTGGCCTATGTGTCGATCGTCATTCCCGCCTCGGTTGGGCTGGGGCTGCTGGTGGCCTTGGGCCTGCACGCGCTGGCGCGCAGCCTGCCGCGCGTTTCCGAAATGCTCAAGGCGGTGTATTTTCTGCCCGTCGCCGCCACGCTAGTAGCCATGGCCGTGTCGTGGCAGATGCTGCTGCACCCCTCGCTGGGGTTGGTCAACACGTGGTCCAGCGCTCTTGGACTGCCCGCGCCCCTGTGGCTGAGCGATCGCGGCCTTGTGCTGTATACGCTGTCAGCGATCGGCATCTGGCAGAGCGTTGGCTACAACATGGTGCTGTTTCTGGCTGGGCTCGCCGCCATTCAGCCCTCTCTTTATGATGCCGCCGAGGTCGACGGCGCCACCAGCAGCTGGTCGCGCTTTTGGCTGGTCACTTGGCCGATGCTTGGCCCGACAACCTTGTTTGTGATGGTGGTGACCGCAGCCAGCGCCTTTCGCGTGTTCGAAACGGTCGCGACCCTGACCAAGGGTGGGCCGGCCTTTGCCTCGGACACCATTGTCTATGCGCTCTACCGTGAGGGTTTTGTCTACTTCAAGGCAGGCTATGCCAGCGCCATCACCGTGGTGTTTTTCCTCGCGCTGCTGTTGCTGACCGCGCTGCAGATCTGGGTCATCGAACGGAAAGTGCATTACCGATGAAACGCATGGTTTTGCTTGGGCTTCTGGCCCTTGGCGCGGTGGTTGTGCTGCTGCCCTTCATCTGGATGGTGTCGGTTTCGCTCAAACCGCAGGCCGAGATCTTTACCTCCTCGGTTACCTTGCTACCGCGCGCGCCGACACTTGCGAACTACTGGCAGGCGATCACCCAGACCGCGATCCCGCGCTATCTTCTGAACGGAGCAATCGTGACAGGTGGCATCCTTGTGCTGCAATTGCTGGTCTCGGTGCCCTGCGCCTATGCGCTGGCGCATCGCAGGTTTCGTGGGCGCGGAGTGTTGTTTGCGGCCATCCTCGCGGCGCTGCTGGCACCCTTTCATGTGACGGCGATCCCGATCTTTCTTGGGCTGGCGCAGCTGGGCTGGCTGAACTCCTACGCCGCGCTGATCCTTCCCTTCACCGCGACGGCCTTTGGCTTGTTCCTGTTGCGTCAGGCCTTTGCCCGCATCCCCCGAGACCTGATCGACGCCGCCCGCGTCGATGGCATGGGCGAAATGGCCATCGCATGGCGCATCGCCTTTCCGCTGGCTATGCCCACGGTGATCGCCTTTGCGATCTTTTCGGTCACCGCCCACTGGAACGATCTGTTCTGGCCGATGATCGCCACCACCGATCCGCAGCTGGCCACCCCGCCGCGCGGCATCCTGTTCTTTCGCGACGCCGAAAGCGGTGATGCGCCGGGCCCCCTGATGGCGGGGGCGGTGCTGGTGACCGCGCCGCTGGTGCTGGCGTTTTTGCTAAGCCAGCGCCGCTTTACCCAAGGCCTGGCCAACACCGGCCTCAAGGGATGAAGCCGCCCCCGCACAAAACCAAGAGGCGGCACACCGCCCGTCCTGCTCTTTGATCCCCATTGACTGAACATCTCAGGAGACAGTTATGAAACGTTCCATTCTCGCGCTCGGCCTTGCACTGGTTGCCGGCTCCGCGGCCGCTGACACCACGCTGCGCGTGCACTACGCGATCCCCACGATCTGGGCCGACACGCAGGCCGCGCTGGCCGATGCGTTCATGGCAGCGAACCCTGACATCACCATCGAACTGGACGGCCCGGCCGAAGGCTATGCCGAAGGCGTGCAGCGGCTGCTGCGCGAATCCGTCGCTGGTACGGCGCCGGACGTGGCTTGGGTTGGCCTGAACCTGTGGCGCGTGCTTGAGGCGCGAAGCCTTGCGCAACCGCTGGACCGTTTTCTGCCCGAGGACCCCGAGGCCGTCGGATATACCGGTGCTCTGCTCTCACTGGGGCGCTTTGAAGACACGCAATACGCCCTTGGCACTTCGGCCTCGACGCTGGTCGCCTACGTCAACCCCGACCTGGTCGCACGCGCTGGCGGTTCGATGGAGGATTTTCCCACCGATTACGACGGTATCATCGAGCTGGCTGCCAAGATCGACGCGCTGGACGCCACCATCGAGGGTGTTTGGGTTTCGCCTCATGACTGGCGCTTCCAGTCATTCCTCGGCGCGCACGGTGGTCGCCCGATGACCGCTGATGAAAGCGATATAACCTTCGACAGTGACGCGGGCGTGGCCGCCGCCACGATCTATGGTCGTTTCGCATCCGAAGCGGGTATGTCCACCATGAGCGAGAACGACGCGCGTCAGGCCTTTCCCGCTGGCACGCTGGGTATCATGTTCGAAAGCTCCTCACTCATGGCGCGCTTTGCCGAGGGCGCGGGCGAGCGCTTTGACATGACAGTGGTGCCCATGCCGATCGTAGCGGCGGACGAAGACGTCTATCTGCCCACCGGCGGGTCGGGCATCGTCATGCTGACCGACGACGCGGAAAAGCAGCAGGCGGCATGGGACTACATCGCGTTTGTCACCAGCCCCGAAGCCCAGAAGATCATCGTCGAGACCACCGGCTATGCCCCCACCAATGCGCTGGTTGTCGAAGATGACAGCTATCTAGGGGATTTCTATGCCCAGAACCCCAACGCCCGTGTCGCGCACGCGCAGGTCGCGCAATATGCGGGCCCTTGGTATGCCTATCCCGGCGCCGAAGGTGTTGCGGTCACCGACGTCATCGCGGCCGACCTGCTGAAGGTTGTCGAGGGCGCGGACCCGCGCGAGGCGGTTGAAGACCTTGCCGAAACAACGCGCATGATGCTGGGTTTCAACTAGAGCTCAAGGAATGCGCGGTCCGCCATGGGCCGCGCATTTTCAATGCAATGCGTCGGCTCGCGGTGCACGGTCCATTGCTTTATCGAAATTTGCCTTTGGCGTGTCCGGAACGGGCCTGGGCCGCTCTTTTCGATGAACGGATGGCAAATTAGATGGCGGCGTCACTGGGCATTGATGATCTGACCCGCATCCTTTGTGGATCATCGCAGACTCACCTTGGCACATCGATGCCGACGAGGGTGGTAACATGATCAACGCTCCCCTTCGCGAAGGTTGAAGCCTAGAATGTGGATTATGTAATAAATTGTCGAAACGACCCACCATTCAAAATGGCGGATGTGTCCGAGATTCAATTGGTCGT
>NZ_JAUOQN010000105.1:0-6669 GCF_030547555.1 Salipiger sp. 1_MG-2023
AACGGCGGGATGACACCCGTCCAGAAACTGAAAATGGCCGCATAAATTCTACGACCAAGCCCCCGCAAAAACGGGGGGATTACCGGATTACCCCGACCGGCTCACGCACCGCTGCCACATTCTGGAAACTGGCAACGACAGCTACCGGTTCAAGGCCAGTTCTGAGGCCACAAAGAAAATAGGCAAGGAGACCAAAACTTTGACCGCGCCATAAACAAAGACGCATAACTCAGCGTGGGTCAAATCTCGACGCAAATACCGGGTCAGTTCTCAGTGAAAATCAACAGATCTGAGCCTTCAGGGTTTTCTGCCTGCGGCACAGGGTCGAGTAGTCTGGAATGAGCCAGTCCAGCCTCGCGAGCCGCAGCAGACCGGCGACCATCTCCGCGGTCTGCCTGAGCGGCACCTTGACCCGCTCTCGGGACATTGTTGTACAATGCCCTGTTGGGCAGTGGGCACGCAGAACTGGATTGCCGCATTCGAGAACACCGGTGGGTGCTCAGGGCGGCCTTCATGTGGCGCGTGCCATTTCATGCCCTTGTCCAACCACCCTCTCACACATGCAGGCATGTGCTGCCGGACAGTGTATCGGCAACGCCCCCCCCGCTTCCTGAGCGCCTCGTTGTAGGTGGACCAGTTCGTCGTGCGGTAGCGGGCGGGCGATGGCTTGCTCATGCCTGCCACCTAACCACATGGGTTCTTCATGTGAAGACTTCACCGGTTGAGTTCTGCAACATCGCCCATCACGGTCAAAGACCGTGATGGCGGAAAGCGTCTCAGCGGACTCCCCATCATCTTCTCACGGGACCGTTTCCGCTGCACCGCCGGTACGGGTGATTTTAAGATCGGCCTTTGCTGTTGCAAGAGCCAACAGTTGGTTTCAGATTGGTTCAGCACAATACTGAATTCACCAAAATTTGCTTTTAACATCAGAATGATCGTCTTCGGGTTGTGTTTGCGGTCAGCTTCAACCAGAACCGCGATTCCAAACCCAACACATCTGTGTCGAAGTCAACCGAACTTAGGGTTTCTTGAAGAATTCAGAGGCCGGGATCTAAAATGAACAAGAAATACACGGTCGTACCGGATGAGGAGCTGTCCCCCGACGACCGCCAGAAACTTTCTGGCCTTCTTGGCTTTGCTCAGGGTGTCCTGACCGCGCGCGAGAAGGTCCAGATGACCATGTCCGCAGGGCTTGGTGTCTTTCATGAAGGTGATATGCAGGGACTCCCCGGCCTGCATCTCGATAGCGATGATGGCTCCTGGCTCCGCATCGACAGACAGCGTGAAACCAAACCGCCAGAGCCAATCGACTACGTCGCCAGCTTCCTGACCGCGCGCCCCACCGATCCCGCCAAGCCGCCGGTCATGAAAAGCGCCATCTCGATCGAGGTTTCGATCGAGGAGGCCTCCGACCTGGAAGAGGCGGGTCTGCTGCGGCCTGAAAACGTAAAGGCGGTCATTGCCGATGGTGTCGAGATCGAAAACCACGTCAAGATCGTTCTTCTTGCCGAAGACTGCAAGGAAATGCAGCGGGATTTCCAGCGCTATACCCGTGGCCCTTGGGCTGACTGGGCGCGAGATGAAAAACCGACCCGGAAATCGATCTCCTTTTACAACGACCTCTTCAAGATCCACGCCAGCATCCACACGGCTGAATCCACCCCGCCCGAGCTGGTCTGGGGCATCGGAATCGGCCGATGGGAGCATGCCGGCCAGAGGATCGACATGCCGATCGTGGAACAGCTGGTGGATATCGAGGTCGAAGACGGTGGTGCGATCGCCATTCATCCTCGCGACCTTCCGCCAACCCTCTCCCTGAAGCCCTATCTCGAAATCGAGATCGATGGCTCCCCCAAGCTTCAGCGTGACCTGCAAGATCGCCTTGCCCAGATCATGCAGGGAGACGCGGAGATCTCTCCCTTCACTACCGCACTCGAGCCCATCCTTGATACCGCCGCCTCGAACCTTTCGAGCACAGGTGAGCATATCGACCGGGTTCGCATCGATGCCGGTGAAGCCCTTCCTCGCATCGGCTCCGATCTCAGGATCGCCTCGAGCTGGGCGATCTTTGGCCGGCCGAGATCGCACGAGGCACGGTCTCAGGATCTGGATGCCCTGCGCAAGCGGATCGCGGATCAGAACATCTCCGTGCCGTCATCCGTCAAGGGCTTCGCAAAGCCGCCTTCCGATGTCGCTCTTGCGGCGGTTTCCGACTGGGGCATCGACAGCACCATTCTGGCCGGGGCAGGGGAAAACACCTGGAATTCCCCGTCCGGTTCCAGAGCATCCGATCGGGAGCCATCCGCCAGCCCTGTGGGCGGGGCGGCTGCAAAGCTGAACTCGAGGCGGGTGCATTTCTTCCCTCTCCCCTTCAACGAGGAGCAGGGCAAGATCTCGAGCATGATCGACGACAAGTCGCTCCACGTCGCAACGGTTTCCGGCCCTCCCGGCACCGGGAAAAGCCACAGCATCGCGAATATAATCAGCCATCAGATGGCGACCGGAAAGCGTGTGCTTGTCACCGCCCGGACGCCAGAGGCTATCGCCGCGGTGCGCGAGAAACTTCCCAAGAGCCTCCAGCCCCTCGTCATCGCCTCGGTCGGTACCGACCGCGAGAGCGCACAACAGCTGCAGAATGCTGTCACGGAGCTTTCGAACGAAGTCGTTGGACTGAATATCGACGAAGCCCTCGCCACGAAAGCCATGCTTGAGCGCAAGATCGTCGATTGCGACAACGAGGCTGCGCAGGCGGACCTGAAGCTTGCAGAGATCGCCCGCACCAATCTGGCGCCTCTTGAGTGGCAGGGGAAAACCCATCCCCCGATGGATCTCGTCGAAATCCTCGAAGCCGACGCCGAACAGCATGGCTGGTTCACCGACCGGCCAAAGGATCTCCCGCCTTCGCAGTTGGCAGATCTTCTTCATTACCTCAGGCAGGCTCTGCCCGAGCTCGCTGGCGACATCATCTACGCCGGCGCAGATCTTCCACAGCCGGACGAGTTGCCCGCAACAGCCGACCTGATCGCCGCCCATGATGTGGAGCTTGCCTGGAACTCCCGCGAGGTGATCGACTACTCCGGCGCAGCTAAAATGGCGCTCGACAGCGCCGGCGCCGAAAGCCAGGCGCGCAACGTTCTTCAGGACCTTGAGGCTTGCGCTGCTGCAATCGAAGAGCTGGGTGAACAGGAGCGCGATCTCGCAACTCTCGCCATCCAGAACGAGGCTCCGCTCGACTGCTCCGCGATCGAAAAGATCCGGGACGTTCTTGCCCGGCAAGAAAATCTTGAAGCGATCGCCACTGTTCGTTTCTCGCTCGACGCATGCAGCCTAGAGGATTTTCAGGGCGCGGCGCAACGCGGCGCCGCCGGTCAAAAGCCGGTTGGTTTCTCGCTTTTCGGCGGGGCTCTCAAGCAGGCTGTTGCCAGCGTCCGTGTCAACGGCGAACAGCCCTCAAATGCTGATGACTGGCGCGCAGTCCATGCAGCCTGCCGCCTGAAAAAAAGCAGGGACAGCATCAACAGCGCCCTCATGCCTTTCATCGGGTTCGGTGTCATGGGGTCTGTGCCCCACGACCCCTGGGCGCTCGCGACATACCTGAGAGACAGGCAGTCAGAAGCAAACCGCGCGCTGGAAATTGCACGACGTCTCGTCCCCATTCGCACAGCCCTGCGTGCGCTCTTCCCTTACGGCCTCGACATCGACGGGCCAATCAGGGCGCTCGATTGCCAGCCTGCGCTCTTCGCCCTGCGCGCCAACCTTCCGGATGCGCACCGCACGCCTCAGGCGCTCACCACACTCACCGCGATTGCCGGTAAGAAGGCCCTGCCGATTTTCGGTGCCATGCGCGACCTTGCGTCCGCAATCGGCCAACCGGAAACCGATCCTCAGCAGATCGTCACCCTGCGTGGCGAGATCACTAGGGAGATCACGCGCCTCTCCGAGATTGCTTCCCGGCTCAAGCAGCTGGGCGCGGCCCTGAAAGTGCTTTCCGACTGCGGTGCGCCGGAATGGGCCGAGCGCCTGAAAGACGATCCTCTCAACGCACCCTCCCTGATCCCCGACAGATGGCAGGCGGCCTGGAGCTGGGCCATGATGATAACCCGCGTCCAGCACATCATCGAGCTCGGCAATGGCGACGAATACCGCAAGGCCAAGGCCGACGCGATGCAGCGGCGACGCAAACACTTCGAAGATCTGATTCGTGTCCGCACCCTGCTGGGTCTCGCCCGACGCATGACGCCGCGCGTGCGCCAGGCGATGGAAGCCTTCACCCACGCCATCTCCAAGATCGGAACCGGCAAGGGCAAGAAGGCGCCCCGTTTCATCCGGGCGGCACAGGAAGCGGCACGACAGGCCTCTTCCGCAGCGCCGGTCTGGATCATGCCCGAATACAAGATTCCCGAACAACTGCCACCTGAGTTCGGTGATTTCGACCTGGTCATCCTGGACGAGGCCTCTCAGAGCGACATCACCGCGATCGCGGCGCTGGCACGCGGCAAGAAGATCCTTGTCGTGGGTGACGAGGCACAGGTCTCGCCGAGCGCGGTCGGTATTTCCGTTCAGAAAATCAATGCACTGCGCGCCGAGTTCCTTGACGGGCTGCCCAATGCCGGGCTGATCGACGAGAACACCTCGATCTTCGAGATGACCAAGCGCATGCACCCCGAGAGCCACGTCATGCTGCGTGAGCATTTTCGCTGCGTGGCGCCGATCATCCAGTTCTCCACCCGCTTTTACAACAATGCCCTGGTCCCGCTCCGGGTGCCGAAGGCCTCCGAGCGCTTCGATCCGCCCTTGGTGGATGTCTACATTCCCGGCGCCGTGCGCCAGGGCAAGACCAACCCCTATGAAGCCCGCTGGATCGTCGACGAGATCGCCAAGATCATCAATGACCCGGCCCATAAAGGGCGCGATATCGGCGTGATCTCTCTGATCGGCGGAGAGCAGGCCGAAAAAATCGGTCGGATGCTGGTCGAAGACGAGCGCATCGGTCCGGAGAAAATCGAGGAGCGCCGGATCATCTATGGCGACGCGCGCACCATGCAGGGGCAGGAGCGTTCCATCGTCTTCCTGTCCATGGTGGCAACCCCTGGTCGGGTGACATCCCAAAGCTCCAAGCCTGACCAGCAACGTATCAACGTGGCCATGAGCCGGGCCCGGGACCGACTCTACCTCGTTCGCTCCGTCGGCCTCGAGGATCTCAAGCCCACCGATATCAAGGCGGACATCCTTCACCACTTCGCCGACCCGATGCCGAATGGCCGGGTCGTTACTGGCACCGAAAGCGCCGACCTCATGGACCGCTGCGACAGCGGCTTCGAGCGCGAAGTGCTGGGCCGGCTCCTCGAGGCGAACTACCGTGTCCGCCCGCAGGTCAAGGCCGGCGGATTCTCCATCGACCTCGTGGTCGAAGGTCACGATGATCGCCGCCTCGCCATCGAACTCGACGGAGATCAATATCACGGGCCCGAAGTCTGGGGCCGGGACATGGCGCGCCAAGCCGCCCTTGAACGCGCCGGTTGGACATTTTGGCGCGTCTTCGGCAGCCAGTGGAATGCCCAGAAGGAGTTCTGGTGGAAGAACCTCGTTGAGACACTCGATCGGATGAAGATCGACCCGATCGGTGCCATCACAATCGACGAGCGCTTCACCGAGACGGTTGTCGTCGATATGTTCACCGAAGCAGGCGACGCACCCCCGGCCTTCGCGGATCTGCCGACCGACGAAGACGCTCACGCTGACTAGGAAGTCGCGGATGCTTCGATGCCACCGGTGACAACGCCATCGGTGGCCGCTCTGGGTGACGAGAACGCGACGCCTCCCAAGACGCTGGGCGCTCCGGTCATGATGGCGCCAGCGACACCCGAGGCCTTTGCATCGAGGTCAGGGGGCTGGCACAGTCCGGATGCTGTGGATGACCTCCTCGTCGATGACGGTGCTGAAGGTCGTGTCTTTGCTACGGGCCTCCGCTGTGGGCTTTGGCGCTTGAGTCGGCGTGTAGGTCGGGAACTTGTTCTGGATACCGGTCTCCGAGTAGTGTAAGCGGTGTGCCGTTCACACGGGTTTTGCGTAGTTCCACGGCAGCAACTCTTTGATGTGCGTTTGTTTGTGCCCGCCAGCAATGGCTGTCAGGACGGCGGACAGATAGCCGTGGGGCTCAATCCCGTTGAGTTTGCAGGTCTCGATCGGAGACGCGATGACGGCCCAGTTTTGTGTGCTTGCCTCATGGCCTGCGAAGAGTGCATTTTTGCGATTGAGGGCAATGGGGCGGATCGTGCGCTCGACAGGATTATTGTCGACTTCGATGCGACCATCGTCAAGGAACCGGCACAAGCCTGCCCAGTATTTGGCGATGTATTTTAGGGCTTCACCGGTGGGTGATTTCGCTGAGACGCGGGCGCGGTGTCGGGCGAGCCAAAGCTCGAAAGCGTCGATGATGGGTTTTGATCGTTCCTGCCGTGCAGCACAGCGTTGATCTGCGCTTAGGCCGCGCAGGTCTTTTTCGATGCGATAGAGCGCCTGGATTTGGGCCAGACCTTCCTGCGCGTGTGAACCGCCCCGTGTTTACCGGAGAGTTTCTGGTTCAATAGTTAGGCTGCGTTTTCGTCAGCGTTCAAGCTTACGTAGAATGCCTCCTCTGCTTCTTGTGGCGTGATGTAACCGATG
>NZ_JAUOQN010000106.1:0-6525 GCF_030547555.1 Salipiger sp. 1_MG-2023
TTATGTCGAGCGCTACAATCGGACGGTCCGGCACGAGTGGCTGGACCTCCACATCTTCGAAACCATCGACGAGGTGCGGCAGATTGCCACCGAGTGGCTCTGGTCCTACAACAACGAACGCCCCAACATGGGAAACGGCGGGATGACACCCGCCCAGAAACTGAGCATGGCCGCGTAAATTCTACGACCAAGCCCCCGTAAAAACGGGGGGATTACCATTGCTTTGCACTGTGCTTCCTTCGTTCTGGTCGGTCAGTGGAGGCACTGCCGGAAACGGATGGCCAATCTCTCATGGCACGGGACTTCGACCGCCAGGTCGTGAGCATCCAAATCCGTATCGCCGCGCTCAAACGCTATTCTGCGCTTGGCATAGCTCTCACTGAGCCGGTAGGCTAAGCCCTTCTGGAGAAAGGGGCAGTTCGCCCTTCACCCGATTTGTGCGACAAAGCTGAGTGAATCTTCACCACCGATATGTGCAACAAGGTCACACAGCCCGCAAATGACTCGGCTGGAAGACCCTGACCGGAGTCTTCCGCAAAAAGAAGATGGGGGAACTCGACCAAAACTCTAGGCCTTGCAGGCTAAGGCCGGGGCGCTTCAAATGGTGCTGACACGATTGGGGGGATCCGCAGGCTGGCCCGCAAAGGCCGCGCTCAGCCGGTCCACATCGATGTCCGCCGCATGGCCGTTCGCGACCACCCGCCCCCCGTCGAGCAGGAAATAGTCGCTGCATTCGCGGATCACGCTTGCGGTGTGGCTGATCACCACCACCGTGCGGCCCGGTTGCTGCCGCGCCAGCATCGCCAGAATCGCGCTTTCGGACAGCACATCCATCGAATTGGTCGCCTCGTCGAGGATCAGCAGATCCGGCTGGCGCACCAGCGCCCGCGCCAGGGCGATACGCTGCCTCTGACCGGCGGACAGGTTGTGCCCGCGATAGCCGACCTCGCTGCGATACCCGGCGGGCAGATCGGCGATGAACCCGGCGGCGTCGGCGGCCTGCGCGGCGGCCTCGATCTGCGCATCGGTGGCACCGGGATGCCCGTAGCGGATATTGTCGGCGATGGTGCCTTCGACCAGCTCCAGCTCGGCGCCGACGACCGCCACCCTCTCGCGCCAGTCAAAGGCATCGAGCTCGCGCATGTCGCGCCCATCCAGCACGATGCGGCCACTGTCGGGGGCGATCAGCCCGCACATCAGCGCGGCGATGGTCGATTTCCCCGAGCCTGAACGGCCAATAAGCGCAACACTTTTTCCCGCCGGAATCTCAAGATCGATGGTATCGAGCCCGGCCCCCTTTTCGCCCGGCCCCGGATAGCGGAACGAGACCTGTTCAAAGCGCAGCGACTGCCGCAAACGCGGCCCTTCGACGCGATCGGTCGGCGCGTCCTGTCCCGTGTGCTGCGTGGTCTGCACCAACCAGCTGACCTCGTCGAGCGATCCGGTCCAGCCGCGCAGCAAGACCAGCGCGTTCTGGATCTGGCGCACCTGCGGCTGAAGCCGGTACAGCAGCACGGTGAAGGCGATGACCACCGAAAACGGCGTACCCAGTGACCATGCGATCAGTGCGATGGCAAAGAATTGCAGCGCATAGGCGATCTCGGTCAGCGGCCCCAGCAACGCCTGCGCGCGACTGACCGCGAACACCGCCCGGCGCACGGAATCGGATGCGCGGGCGAAATCCTCCATCTCGTGCGCCTGCCGTCCGTACAGACGGATCAGCCGCCACGCCTCGACGATATGCAGCATCCGCGCGGCGAGGCGGCGGTTTTCAGCGGTCACCACAGCGCCAAGCGCGGCCACCCGGCGCGTGGCAAGATGCACCAGCAGTTGCACGCCCGCGAGGCCGACCGCCAGCGCTGCCGTCAGGGGCGGCGACAGCAGCAGCAGAAAGGTCAGCAAGGCGATGCAGGCCGCAGCGCTGACGGCAATGGAAAACAGCGTTCCAACCGCATCAGCCGCCCGCCAGCTTTCGTTCGAGATGACGTTCAGTAGCCGGTGCGGCGGCGCGGTCATCAGAAAACGGCTGTCGGCGCGCAACAGGTCGTTGCCGATCTTCTGGCGCAGCACATGGCCGGACCGGCCATAGATCCACGCCAGAAGGTTGGTGTTCACATAGGCAACAAGGTTCTTGAGAAGGATCAGACACAGAATGACAAGGCCGATGGCGACCCCTCTGTCATTCTCGGGCAGCAGCCGGCCAAACGGCGCAAGCACCGCCGGCAGCGGCTTGTCGTGACCCGCCACCAGATCAAGCAAGGGAATGAGCAGCCCGATTCCCATACCCTCAAGCGCGGTGCCCAGAAGCCCCAGCACGAATACCAGCGGAAACCATGGCAGCGCCTTTGCTAGCACCGGCTCAAGCGCGGGGTGCAGACAAAGGCGACCCGATCGCCAGTAAAACAGGTTCATCATCGCGGAGAAGCGCAGATTCTGGAAGACGAGCCGGAATCGTATGCTATCGTCGATCTTGGTTTCGCTCGGGGATCGGGAACTTTAGACTGATACGCCATATTCACAGTTTGATACTCACACGCCTGAACTGAAGACCAACCGTCTCGGGTGCAGCAGGTGCGGCTGCCGGATCGTCGGTGTTTAAAGGTTATCTTGTCTTTTGTTGATCGCGAAAGGAAATATTGTTGCCGCCGTTAGTGAGTGTCCTTCTGCCCGTATTCAATTCAGAAAAGTTTCTTTCCCAAGCCCTGACAAGCCTTTCCGCCCAGAGTTTCGCTGATTTCGAAGTCATCGCGATTGACGATGGCTCGACCGACAGGTCAGGCGACATGCTGACGGCACACGCGGCGGCGGACCCGCGCTTTCATGTGACGCGACGCGAGAATCGCGGCCTGATCGCGACGCTGAACGAGGCGATCGCGATGGCGCAGGGGCGGTTTCTGGCCCGGATGGACGCGGATGACATCTGTTTCCCAAGCCGGTTCAAAGCCCAGCTTGCGGCCTTTGCCGACGAGCCTGGTCTGGCGATCTGCGGCACCAATTTCGTTACGATGCATGCCAACGGGCGGGTGTCGCGCGCGGGCGCCGACATTCTGTCAGAGCCGCGGGATCTGGCCATCGCCAGCCGGTTCTTCACCAGCCTGCGCCACCCCACCGTCATGATCGACCGCGAGGCGATGGGCGATCAGCTGCATTATGACAATGCCTACCCCTGCGCCGAGGATTTCGACCTGTTCCGCCGCGTCGCAGAGCAAGGGCGCCTGCGCCAGCTTGTCGAACCGCAACTGGCCTATCGGCTGCATCCGGGCAGCGTGTCGCGGCTTAGGGCCAGAACAATGACACAGTCCCATGTCGGCATTCTCGAAGAGAATCTGCGCCGCTTTTACCCGCAGGCAAGCGGAACCGGGATCGACGGTCTGGTTGATGCGCCGGGGCCGCAGACCGCCGCGCTCGCCGCCGATCTGATCTGCCGTCTGGCGCGGCTGGCCCCGGCACAACCCGAGACCGAGCGCCCTGCCTTCAATCTCGCACGGCGGACGATCTTCTACTTTCTCTACTCGTACATGATGTTCAACGGCAAGATCGCCAATGTGGCGGCGTTTCTGAATGGCTGCGACGGCTGGTCCCTTGTCAGGCGGCGCGAATGGCCACTGATCAAGGCGGCGCCGATGCTGTCGGGGCTGTGCGACAGCGCCTACCGGCGGGTGCGGCAGATCGACGACATCGGGGCCTTCCTGACGACCTGCCCCGCTGTCGATCTGGTTCCGGGGTTCAACCAGACGCTCTCGTCAACGCCGGAGGTCTGATGCAGCATGCAATGATCCCGGACGTCAGTGTTCTCATCGCGACGCGCAACCGCGCGGCTGCCGCCCTGCGGTGCCTGCGCTCTGTGCGTGCCGCAAGCGCCCAGTCACCGGATATCGCGGTCGAGATCATCGTGGTGGAAAACGATCTTGGCAACCGGCTAAATCCAGTGGAACGCATCCTTCGCGACGAATTCGCCGATGCGGCGAACGTCACCTTCGTGGCAGAAGATCTGCCCGGTCTGGCGCGGGCGCGCAACGTGGCGATTGCGCATGGCAAGGGGCGCATTCTTGTCTTTATCGACGATGATTGCCTGATGGACGCGCAGTACTTCAACGATCTGCGCAAGAATCTGGGCACCAGTCCCGGCGCATGGGATGGCACGGTGCCGGTGCTGTTCGGCGGCCGCGTCGATCTGGCCGACCCGGCGGATCAGCCATTCACCATCCGGCTGCTGGACAGCCCCGAAACCTATACCGTCACGCGCCATCCGGGCGGCTTTGTGCAGGGCTGCAATCTTGTCATGACACGCGCCACGCTGGACAAGATCGGCGGGTTCGACCGCAGGTTCGGGGCCGGAGCGCGGTTCCGGGCTTCTGATGACACCGATATCATCGTGCGCGCTCACCGGGTCGGCATTCCGATCCAGTGCTTTCCCGACATGCGCGTGGCCCATGCGCATGGCCGCCGCACCCGCGAGGATATCGTGCGGCTGGCATCGTCTTATGCCTACGGCGACGGCGCGCTTTATGCCCGCCACGCCGGCGCGCCGTGGCTTCTGCGGCATTTCTACTGGACGTGCCGCGGCGCGGTATTCGAGCTTTTCGGAGGCCGCAAATTCGCGCCAAGTCTCGATCTGTCGCATTGGAAGGTCCTGCGCAACAATCTTGCCGGTGCGTCGAGTTATCTGACTCAGAGTCGCGAGGCCGTGCCGCCTCCCCCGCAATCCAGTTATCGCCCGCAGCTTGATTCCATCCGGGCGGTGGCGCTGCTTATGGTGCTCCTGCAACATTTCTGGTTGGTCGACACGGCAATCGGCCATGCCGGGGTGCGCATCTTTTTCGTTCTGAGTGGATTTCTCATTACGCGTCAATTACTTGCAAAACCGCCACTGGTCGAGTTCTACCTCAGGCGGGCCTCGCGACTGGCGCCTGCATTCGTGCTCGGGGTGCTGCTGGCGATATGGCTGGGATTCGATGGGGCGTCGCAATTCTGGAAATGGCATCTGCTGCAATTGACCAATCTTGTCATTGCGCGAGCCGGAGACTGGGGCATCGTCTGGCCGCTGGGCCATTTCTGGACGCTGAACATCGAAGCGCAGTTCTATCTGATCTGGCCGTTCTTCATCCTTGCCCTGCCATCGCGCGCGCTTGTGCCCTTCATCTGCCTGAGCATTCTGGCCGGGCCAGCCTATCGGGCGGGGCTTGCGATGGTGAACATGGAAGAGCCATGGCGCGTGTTGCCCTTCGGTGAAATCGACGCGCTTGCCATGGGGGCGCTGCTGGCAGTGGTGCGCGTACCTCTACTCTACAGGGCCGGCCTGTTTCTGTCGCCGGTCTGTGCGGTGATGGCCTTCCCCGAGGTATTTGCAGAGCACAGGATTTTGCGCCACCTCGGTATCTTCCTGTCGATCGTGCCCTTCGCGGCGCTGATCGCCGCAGGCCAGAACGGGCGGTTAAGCATCGGCGAAGCCATCCTTCCGGCCATCGGCAAGATCAGCTACGGCGCTTACGTCTATCACTGGGTGCTTTATGCAGTGCTCAACCGGGATCTTGGCGCCACGCCCGGCCCTGTGACCTTTGTCGTGGCGTCGGTTGGGACCCTGATCGCGGCGTGGATCTCGTTTCACGCCTTCGAGACTCCCGTGCGGCGAGGGATCCTGCGGCTTGCGCAGCGATCACGGCACCCACAGACCTTTGCCTGAGGGCGCGCCGGGGCTCTGTTGCTCAAATCGGCTGACCGACGCTTGGCCGCCCCACTCGCTGTGATGGGCCTTGCGATATGTCGCGTCGATCATCACGGTCTTCTGTTCGCCGTGCACGGCGGTCAGACCTGCCATCATCCGGGCGAAGATGCCTTTCTCACTCCAACGTTTCCACCGGTTGTAGAGCGCCTCATGCGGACCATACGCCTTCGGCGCATCTCGCCAACGCAAGCCATTGCGATTGATGAAGATAATCCCGCTCAGCACCCGCCTATCATCCCTCTCGGGACATTGCTGCGCGATGCCCTGCCGGGCAGTGAACGCGAGGCTTGCCATGAGGCTTGGGGAAGAAAGGGGCCAAGCGTGCCATCTGCGCGTCGGTCAGCCAGTAGAGAGTGCTCATGTTACAGCTGCGTCTTCGAAGCCGTGAATCATGCCGTCCGCACAAAATCAATGCATCCTGACCCTAGTCGCGGCACCTGCTCGAGAACTTGTTCGAAAAGTTTAAGTAATACAATTGTATAGCCATGCGCTGCTGCAAGACCGACGAAAGCTCCAGCCCATTCATCTCCCTCGCGGCGATCGCCCTGCGGCTGAAGTGAACATCAGCAGACCCTGGAAAATCTAGGTGCCCTAAACAAAAAGCCGTGGTCACTCGTTCGGTCATGTTGACAGAAGGCGCAGCCAAAACCCTGTCGTGGTGTCTCGCTTTTGCACCCGCTGCCTGATGATGGGCAGGGATCACGGTGCTGTCGATCATTTGAAGGGTAGTGCCCCGAGAGGTGGTGTAAGAGCGCCGACCTTCGGAGAGGTCCAAGGCTGATCAGGTCGCCACGGCGGAC
>NZ_JAUOQN010000107.1:0-6396 GCF_030547555.1 Salipiger sp. 1_MG-2023
GGTTGGTTCTCGCAACCCGACCCTACCGGGAAACCCGATGGCCACCGTAAGCTACACCACGTCTGGGGACGTCACCGAAACCGTTACGACAACGCGGCCGTTTTACGCTGGGAAAACAGTCCCAAGATTGTTTTCTGACCCTCCTCACCTTCTTCAAGACGATGAAGGCCGAGCTGCTGTGACAGCGTTCCTGGCCGACGCGAAGCGCGGCAGATCGGGCGATTTTCCAATACATCAACGGCTTATACAATCCACGCCGCAGGCACTCAGCCCTGGGCTGGAAGAGGCCTTGGCCTTCGAGGCTCGGGCTGCGCAATGAGAACTTGGCGCGGCATCAAAACGCGACAGGTCCAAGCTGGGTCATGGCGATCTTTGCCGCGCTCATGGCCAGCACCACCCCCGTAGCCCGCTTTATCCGATCTACATCGCCGAATGGGGGATTGCCGCAAAGCGCCGGCACCACGGTTTTTGCGACCTACGCGATTGGCACGCTGATCGCGCCGTTCCTTGCGCCCCGGCTTGACCGCAGAGTGGCGGCCCGCCGGCAGACCCTGCTACCCGCGCTGCTGATCACTGCCTGCGGTGCGATCCTGTTCGCTGCGGCCGATGCGGCATGGATGCTGTTCCTGTCGGGAACCAGCACTAGGTTGATCACCTCGACCGCCTCCGCCGCCCTGTTCGATCTGGACAGCGCGAAAAGCGAGGGCGAGCGGCCACCGCGTCGACCGTGCCTTCACCGCGGGCGCGGCCATAGGGCCTTGCCTACCATCGGCCAGACGCTGAGCGGGGGTTTGCGTCCTCTTACGGCGATCTTGATCGGCGCCGGCGCCTTGGCGCTGCTACAGCTTCACACGCTGTTTGGCGCCAGTGCCGATATTCTTGGTTCTGGCGATGCCGCTGTGCGGGCTAGCCACCGCCTCCACCCGGTTTCCGGACGTGCTGGTGCTTCTGGGTCTTTGCGTTGCCGCGATCGCCGCGCGGCGTCAGGCCTCATGGCCCATTGCAACGGGGGGAAACGCCTTGTCCCAGCCCCAGTTGAACACGAAAGCGTAGACCAGATAGAACAGCGCAAACCCCGCCTCCATCAGCAGCGCCTCGATCAACCCCACCCCCAGAGACAGCGCGATGAGCAGCAGCGAAACCATCAGCAAACCGGCTTCGAACAGCGCGGCGTGCAACACCCGCAACGCCGGGGTCTTGCGCAGATCGCCGCGCCAGCGCAGCAGCGCCCGGTCGAATACAATGTTGTAAACATAGTTCCAAAGCGTCGCGATGCTGGCGAGTGTGATCGACAACAGCCCCACCGTCGTCAGGTGAAGTCCGAAGGCCAGCGCGCCTAGCGGCACGACCAGCAGGATGCCGAAAATTTCGAACGTGATGGCGTGGAACAGACGCTCTGAGGTACTGCGCATGGGAAACCCTGTCATTGGGCTGGGCCGTCCCAGTCTGGTACCCGAAAGTGGGGGAAGTCGTCTTCGCTTGCGAGGCAGATAGCCCGCGCGGCGAGACTTGTCCAGTTTGCCGAGTCGCCACCTGCCAAGGCCGGGGTCCCTGCGAATGGCCCTGTTGCGACAGGCGGGTAGCGCCTGATCGCCAAAGGGTTTCTTCATTGGATTTTAGTGGCTTGCGTTCCTCAAAAAACCACTGATATATACAGGCCCTTCGCATATGTCAGTAAACGCTGGAATATGAGAGAAAATCTGATACAACAATAAAAAACGCAAGAACCATGAGGACAGGCATGACGGCGGGTCTACTTGCCTCCGAGCAGCTGATGAAGTTCAGTGACATCATCGATACCGCGCTGACCCAGCAGCGCGAGCTTTTGCACGCGCCCGACAAGCGCAAATCCGACAAGCCGCTGCGCAGCTTTTCGGTACGCGAAGTCTCACATGCGCTGCGGGTGAAATACAACAGCCTGCGCCAGTATCTGAACACGCTGCCCGGCATGCCCGCTGGAACCACCGAACCCGGAAACCGCAAGTATTTCACCGCTGACGAGGTGAACGAGATCCTGTCGGTGCTGTACGCCGAAGGCAAAATCGGCGACGAGCGCATGCCCCGCCGCAAGCCCGGTGACGCACAGGCGCGGCTGGTGGTCTACAACCTCAAGGGCGGGGTGTCGAAGACCTCGCTTTCGGTCAACCTTGCGCAGTTTCTGGCGCTGAGGGGCTATCGGATCCTGTGTATCGACCTTGACCCGCAGGCCAGCTTTTCCGACATGTTCGACGTTCAGGCCGATCTGGACGGCTTGCCCTCGGTCTATGATGTGCTGCGCTACGAGGATGACAGCGGCGGCCCGGTGCCGATCACCGAGGCCATTCGCGCCACCTATGTGCCCAATATCGACCTTGTGCCCGGCTCGATGTCGATGACCGAATTCGAATACGAGACCTCGGCCTCGTTCCGTGGCGGCGGCGATGGCACGCCGTTCCATCGCCGCATCACCGACGCGCTTGAGCTGGTCGATGATTACTACGACCTCGTGCTGTTCGACACGCCGCCGCATATGTCCTTTGCGGTGATCGCGGCGGTCTATGCCGCGACAGGGATGCTGATCCCGCTGTCCGCGGGCATGCTGGACGTGGTGTCGCTGGCGAAATTCCTTGAACTGGCGGCGGGCACCATGGAGGTGGTCGAGCAGCATCAGGACAAGCGCTACGATTTCATCCGCTTCGTGCTGACGCGCTATTCTGCGTCGGACCCGGCGCAATTGCAGCTGTCGTCGTTCCTGCGCTCGCATCTTGGCCCGGCAATGTTGCGCAATGACATGGTCAGTTCCACCGCCATCGCAGATGCCGGGAACACGATGAACCCGCTGCTGGAACTGGATCCAAGCAGCTTTCACCGCAAGACCTACGACCGGATCTTTGAATCTCTGTGTGGCATTGCCGATGAGGTCGATGCCGAGATCATGCAATCTTGGGGCCGCGAGCCCTTTGAACGGGAGTCGCGCTGATGGCCCGCAAGTCCCGCCCGACCTTCCCGATGGCCCCCGCGAGCGATGCCGAAGAGGCCGCGCCCAAGCCGGTTCGTCGCTCGCCGATGTTCGCCAAGGGGGCGGCCAGCCTTGAAACCGCGCTGAAATCCGCCGCGGCCGAGGAACGCATGTTCCGCAACCTGCCGATCGCGCAGATCGACCCGTCGCCTATCCGCGACCGGATCGACATTGCCGAAGGGCTTGAGGTGCTCAAGCGCAGCCTTGCCGAAGACGGGCAGCAGATCCCGATTCTGGTGCGCCCCCTGCCCGGGGACCGCTACGAGATCGTCACCGGGCGTCGCCGCCTGCGCGCGCTGACCGAACTAGGCCAGGACACGATCCAGGCCTTTGTGCGCCGGATGAGCGACGAGGAAGCCTTTGTCGCGCAGGGCATCGAGAACAACGCCCGGCTTGAGACGTCGTTCATCGAACGTGCCCGGACCATTCTGTCGGCGCTCGAGGCGGGATTCACTCAGGTGCAGGTCGAGAAATTCCTTGGCGTGGATCAGACGATGATCAGCCGGATGAAATCCATCTACACGGCGGTGGGCGAGGATCTGGTGGTGCGCATCGGTCCGGCCCGCGGCGTCGGGCGGCGCAAATGGGACAGGCTGGCCAAGCTGCTGCGCGAAGGCGATGCGGCGCTGGTGCGCAGCGATCTTCCCGACAGCACCGAGCGCTTCGATGCCCTGCTTGAACAGCTCGAGGCACGCGAGGCCACCCCCCCTGCCCCGCAGGCCGAGCCCCGCACGCCAAAGCCTGCGCAGGAGGCACCGGTGGTCACCACGCGCCGCGGCACTCAATTGACGGTAAAGCTGCGCGAGGATATCCCCGACGACTTCCTCGACTACCTTGCCAAAGAAATTCCCGCGCTTCTCGAAGCCTACAAAGCGCGCGGATAAAGAGCCGGGGGCCACCCCCGGGAGCAGTTAGAAACCAGGAAAAGGAGCAGACGAAAGGCAAAAAAGAAACCCTCCGAAACCGAGGCTCCGAAGGGTTCTCAAGATGTGTAGCAACTTCTTGGTACCCTGAAATCGAATCGTTTTCAACATCGATCTTCGGTGAACGGTGGGATTTTGCCGTCTGACAACCCATGACATCATCCGTTCCGCGGGCAATCGCCCCGGGGCATGGCAAGGCTATGCCCCAATCCAACATCCCGTTCAGCCATGATCGCTGGGAGGTTCTTGCCCTGTTGCGAGAGATTTCACGCGAGCTAAAGCTAGGCGAACGTGAATTGTCAGTGCTGTCCGCGCATCTTTCGGTGCTGGCGAAGGGACCGATCCGCTCTGAGCAGGTACTGGTGTCTTACGCCGGGCTGCCAGTGCTTCTGGAGCGCGCCAATTGCATGGATGAGCGGCGGTTTCGTCGCGGCGAGGCGCGTCTCGAAGCGCTCGGGCTGGTTGCCCGCAAGCTGTCGGCCAATGGCCGGCGGTTTCCCGTGCGGAATGGCGCGGGCCGGGTTATTGACGCTTATGGCCTCGACCTGCGCCCCCTATTTGACGCCCTACCCCGCCTCCTGCTGGTCCGGCAAGAGAGGCGCGACCTGGAGGCCGAGCGCAAAGCGATCTGCACCCGCATCAGCGCTCGATTGTCCGCGGCCCGCAGGCAGTTCGAGGCTGCGCAAACCGCCTTGCCTGATTGGTTCTGCGAGCTTGCCCGCGACATCCGCAACACCTTGCGCCGTGCGGTTCCGGGTCTCGACGCGCTTGCCCGGATCGAGGAGAACTTGAGCCAAGCCCTCTCGAATGAGACCCCTGTCAAAGCCGCCGAACCAGCTTCCACGCCGGACATCATGGCCGAGGATGCCGGACAAACTGTCCGGCACTCAGACTCCAAACAAAAAGAAATATATAAGCAACCGGCAACAAGCATTGCCGAAATCTGGCAAACCTGCCCCACGCTATCGGAATATTACCCGACACCGCCAGCACACGAAAGAGATCTGCTGACGAGGATCCATGACGTCTGCGGCTTCCTTGGGCTCAGACCCGCAACAAGAGATCGTATGGCAGTAACCCTCGGACTTCATGGAATAGCACGCTGCCTGGATGATCTCGCAGGACGCATTTCCAGCATAGAGCGGCCAGATGCATATGTCGCGTCGATGCTCAGACGCCTCGAACTCCGAAAGCCAGCCAAAACCAACCATGTAAGGCATATACACCACTATGACCGGGGTCATATTGGCTTGGAGATCGGAGTATGACCGCGGTCATAAATACGTTTCGTTTGAACTCAGGATTTCAGCACGTGATGCCGGAACATTCATCGCCAGCATAGCCACCCTTGACGAAACGAGCGGGCAGGGCGCATGGAGCCCGCATCCGTCATAGCCCGAAAGCCCGCATCCGTGTCGAGCAATCCCTACCAGAAACCTGATTTCTATTCATCTGCGATCGCCGCTGGGAGGCACCGTGACATCGTTGGTGGACGCTGGGACGAAACTGGACGGGTACAGATGTCGATACTGCAGCAAGCCGGGCTGAAGCCGCACCACCATCTTCTTGATATCGGGGCAGGGGCGCTGCGACTTGGCTGCAAGGCCGTGCCTTACCTTGACCGCGGCCATTACTGGGCGACAGATGCATCGCGTGCGATCCTGCTGGCCGGGCATCGGGAAGAGCTGGCAGATCCAGAACAGCTGGATGAAGCGCAACTGATCGAGGATACCGGGTTCCGCTTTCCAGGCGTCTCTGACTGTATAACCCATGCCATCGCCTTCGCAGTTTTTCCTCATCTGACGATGGATTACCTGCGGCGCGCACTGATTGGGCTGCGCCGCTTCGATCATCTATCGATGCTGCTTTTCACCGTGTTCCTTGCGCCTGACGCAGCAACTGCGCAGGCGCCATACCGACAGCGCGACGGCGTGGTCACCCATGCCGGACGCGCGCCATTTCATATGCTGGAAGAAGATGTCGCCGCGCTGGCATTGGCCTGCGGCTGGACGCAAACGCGTGAGAACGTGATGCTCCCGCGCGGGCAGGTTCTGTTCGTGGCCCGACCCCTCGGGTGTTGAAAGTAGTCATACGAAGATGATGATCTGGCGGCTTTCATGGTTATGTTGAGACGCGAGCCGATCTCATCCGTGTCGACCTGACGGCGCCGCCTCACCGTATAAAGCGTGCGCACTGGCGCAGACCTGCCGCCATGCAATATTTCCCTAGAGGCTCGGAAGGGGTGGTTGTGATCCTGAGCCACTAGATGGATGAGATCCGCCGTTTCGAGGCGTGGAACAGGCCCGCCCCCCCCCCGCCAATCGCGTGACTGGAAGGCAAAACATCATCGTCTGCGCCGGGATCTTAGGGCCGGGCTGATGGGGCAGGGCCATTGTGTATGGTAGTGTCCCAACGCTTGGTGTAGGAGGCCGCGCGCGGAGCCCCCGGCGTAGCGCAGCGCGCGGCCGGGTGTGA
>NZ_JAUOQN010000108.1:0-6285 GCF_030547555.1 Salipiger sp. 1_MG-2023
TCCAACACCTGCGCTCGCCGCAGCTTCTTGCGCAGTACCGCGTGACCAGCGCCATCGGCTCCATGCACTTGGAGCACATTCTTTGCCAGATCGAGTCCGACCGGGATAATCTCCGACATGACCGCTCTCCTTTTGTGGATCCTCGCGGACCCACCTTGGCACACAGATGCTGTCGGGGGGCGCTTACATCATCAGAGCCCAGGTGGAGCGAAAGCCGCCAGTTCCATCGTGGGGATGGGGCCGGTTCCCGGCATCTTTTGCACGCGAGCAGAAATGCTGGATCGGCTGCTCGCCGCCGCAATCTGTGCAACAAGATCGGCAGCCCGACGTGACAGGTCACTGAGCTGGTCAAGGCAGCGTTTCGCCATATGGCGAAGGGCAGGCAGAAGATCCTGCACCTGCGCAATGGCGATTGCCGTCACCGTGGCCATCAGCGGGATGAAATCAGGCTCTGCCGCAGCTTTGGCACCGTTGTTTTACAACGACGCTATCCTGTACCCATCCTTTATGGAAGTCGCCGATGGAGTTCCCGTTTTCAAGTTGGGGTTGTCTGTCGGCGGACCTTTCGGCCGGTCAGACGAAGGAGTCGGGGTCACGATCCGGCTTCACTCCCGATCCGCCAAAGCCGCGGCGGTGTGCCCGTGTTGCGGCACGGTGTCAGACCACGGCTGAGGCCGGGTTGCGGGCCAGTCCGGGGATTGGTGGATTCGCCCGCGATCGCAATGGCCGCTATGGCGGTGCCGTCAATTGCGCCCTTGCGGAGACCGTCGAGCGTGCCGATGGCCGGCACCTGTTAGGAGACCGCAAGTACCGCCTTCCTGACTGCCATGCAGCGATGCATGCCTGCCATCCGCAAGGCGGTTGGCGCAAAGACAGTTGTTCCAGGAACACCGGGATGGCCGCCACGCAGGCGTTCGTCAGGCTGAGCGCCGATGACCTGCCCGGGCAGAGGCGCAGGCAGGTCATCGGCGACAGCATCAATCCATGGCTTTGACCGAGGCGTTGGCTTCGCCGCGCACCCAGTAGCCCGCCGCCTTGAGCCATTGCAGCGGATGGCCTTGCGCCAGAAGCGCCTCGCGCAGGGCGCGGGCAACGCCGCCCTCGGCGGCAATCCACGCGAAACTGCGCGCGGGCAGCGTGGCCGGCAGCGCCGCCAGCAGGCTGGCCGGATCGGCGGACTCCGCGGCGGCGCGGTGCACCCATGTCACCTCGAGCGACGCCTTGCTGACGAGGGGCTGTTCCTCGGTCGGGCCTTCGACGGCGATGATCACCGTGGCGCTGCCGCCGGGCAGCTCTTCGAGACGGCGGGCGATGGCGGGAATCGCGGTTTCATCGCCGATCAGCAGCCAATGGGCGATGTCGCCGTCGATGATCACCGAACCGCGCGGCCCACCGATATGGGCGGTATCGCCGACCTTGACAGCACGGCTCCAGTCGGCGGCAGGGCCACCCGGATGGTCGTAAACATCGACGATCAGCTCCTGCCCGTCATAGTGGCGCGGGGTATAATCGCGGCCCACGCTCTCGCCGCTGGCATCGGGCACGAACAGCTTGAAGTGATCGTCGGGCGCGCCTGAAACAAAGCCCTGCAGCCCGGGGCCGGACAGCGCGAGGCGGATCATCTTGGGGGTCAGGCGCTCGGCCCTCGTCACGCTGAGCGCGCGGCGCACCAGATCGTGGCGCTGGCGGGTGATGCGGGGAGCATCCTGAATGTCGGTGGTCATCCTGTCGTCCTTTCAAGGTCTGTCGGCACGGCGAGGCACGCCGATCCCGTCTCACATCAACCCGCCCGCCGATGCCCAGCGCATAGGGAGGGCATCAGAGCGGGCGCGATCGATCACGTAGACGCGTGCCGGGCGGCCCTTCGCCAAATACCATATTCATTTTGTCAGGTACTGCGCCAGACCTTTTCACGCCAACGTGAGCATTCCTACGGCGATGCGCCGCACAACCACGCCTTCTCTGCAAGAACGGTGCGAGATTATCGGCTGCTCTGCGGGCCATTGATGGCCATACTCGCCATGCGAGCTTGCCCTTACCGGCGCGGTTTCAATGCTTTCGCGCGGTCTGCCGCCAATGGCATCTGGCTCGCGGCGACGGATCACCGAGGCCGCACCTCCGTTTGCCGCCAGCCGATTGATGCGCAACCTCGCCGCCTAGCCCAGTTCCATCGTGGCGATGGCCTGAAGCATCGGCAGCGGCTTTGGCGAGGTGCCGCGATACATGCGGGCGGTTGCGAAGGTCTCGACAAAGCCCTCGGCGCGCAACAGCGCTTCGAAGCCGGTGGCGCTGTCGGGTAGGTCGATGATCGCTTTGACGGGCGGCAGTTCTGCCAACGCCGCGCGTGCCAGCGCCAATGCTTCGGCCGGGGTCGGCGCGATCACCGGGCCGATCTTGGCCCCCTCACGGCACAGACGCGCCGTGGCAAAGCCGGTCTCGCTGCAAACGGTGATGCGATCCGGCGCGCCTTCCAGCCACGCTGTTAAGAAACGTGGGCGCGCATAGCCGCCCGCCGTAGTATCCAGCGCCTGCAACCGGGCGAGATCCTCGGGGCGCGCCCGCGCAATGGCGGCATCCGGGCGCGGCTCCAGCGCCCCTTCGAAGCGCCGCGTTGCGCCGCTGCGCACAAAGCCCGAGCGGGCGTAATTCGCCTGCTGCGCGGCAACGCCGTCCAGCCCCACGGTGCGCTCGCCCGCATGGGCCAGCGCCTGCTGCCACAGGCCATAGCCGATGCCCTGCCCGCGACATTCCGGGCGACACAGGTACAGACCCAGAAACGCCATCGCCTCGCTATGATTGACCACCGAGATCGCTGCCACCGGCTCCCCATCCCTATCGGCCAGAAAGAACCCCTCCGGATCGGCGGCCAGAAAGGCGGCGGCATCTGACAAGCCGGGATTCCAGCCCTCATTCGCGGCCCAATCCAGAATCTGCGCCACCTCTTGCACGGTGTCTGCCTGCCGGTAACGGATCATATCAGGGCCTCTCTCAGTGAGCCGGGGGTCGAGCTTTGGTTGCGCAGGTCGAGCGATGTCACCAGATCGAGCAGATGCTGCGCCATCAGCTCTTCGGCCAGCGCGCCGTCTCGGGCAACAAAGGCGCGCATCAGCGCGCCATGGGCGTGGCTTTCGCACAGCGCCGAACGCCGCTGCCAGTACAGCGCGATGATCAGCGAGCTGCGCACCACCAGCTGCGAAATCATCGCCTCGATGGTGGATTGATCGGCAACGCGGGCGATCTCGACATGGAACTGCCCCGACAGCGACACCGCCCGCCCGTTCTGTCCCGCGTGCAGCGCTGCATGTTCGGCGTCGATATGAGCCTGAAGCGCCGAGATATTGGTATCGCTCATGCGCAGCGCCGCCGAACGCGCGGTGCGCGGCTCGAGCAGGGCGCGGGCTTCGAACACCTCGCGTGCCTCGCGCACCGATGGCTGCGCGACAAAGGTCCCCCGGTTGCGCTGATGCTCGACAAGGCGGCGATGCGACAGCGCTTGCAGCGCGGCGCGGATCTGGGTGCGCGACACGCCATAGATCTCGGACAGCTCGTCTTCGACCAGCCGCGTGCCCGGCGGCAGGCGATGGTCGTGGATCGCCGCCTCGAGCGCCGAGGCCACCGTCTGTGCCGAAGCCGCCTTGCCTTGCATCCTGTTCATCCACACCGTTCAGCCTTGCCCAGAATCCTACGTCGGCCCCGGCCAAGGGCAAGCGGCAGCGGGCGCGCCCGGATCGTGGCCATCATTGTATACAAGTTTGTCCGCGATATTGCGCAAAGTGCAAGCGTCAATGCTTATTCTTTGGGCAAATGATGTTTCCCCGCAACGCCGCGTCGGGTTTCGACTGACAGTCGCCACGCGCCAAGGCCAGCTTTGGGCAGAACCTGCGATCCGGGGACGATCATCAGATGAGCGACGATCTAGAACTTGTGCACCTGACCAAGCGGTATGGCGACACCGTCGCCGTGGCGGACATCAGCCACCGCTTTCCATCTGGCGCTTATGTGTGCCTGCTTGGCCCGTCGGGCTGCGGCAAGTCGACCACGCTGCGGATGATCGCCGGGCATGAAAGCGTCAGCGAGGGATCGATCCTGCTGGGCGGGCTTGATATCTCGCACCTGCCGCCCGCAAAGCGCGGCACCGCGATGATGTTTCAAAGCTATGCGCTGTTTCCGCATCTGTCGGTGCGCGACAACGTGGCGTTCTCGCTGCGGATGAAGGGCGTGGAGCGGGCCGAGCGCAACGCCACCGCCAACCAGATGCTGGAACTGGTGCATATGTCGGCCTTTGGCGACCGCTTGCCGGCGCAGCTTTCGGGCGGGCAGCAACAGCGCGTGGCACTGGCCCGTGCTCTGGTGACGCAGCCGCGCGTGCTGCTGCTGGACGAGCCGCTGTCGGCGCTCGACCCATTCCTGCGCATCCGGATGCGCGCCGAGCTGAAGAAGCTTCAGCGTGAACTGGGCATTCCGTTCATCCACGTCACCCATGGGCAGGACGAGGCGCTGGCCCTCGCCGATGAGGTCGTGGTGATGAACAACGCGGTGATCGAACAGGCCGGCCCCGCCCGCGAGGTCTGGGGCACGCCGCGCACCGAATTCGTGGCGCGGTTCATGGGCGGTCACAACGTGATCGCCACGCCCTCGGGCAAGGTGTCGTTCCGGGCCGACGAGACGCGCATCTCGGACGCCGGTCTGCCCGCCACGGTTACGGCGGTGGAATATCAGGGCGCATCGGTCGCGATGACCGCCGCGCTGGACAGCGGCGAAGAGCTGCTGGCCCTGCTGCCCGAAGAGACCTTCTTTGCAGCACCGAAAAACCCCGGAGAGGCGGTGCGCCTGTCCTGGGATGAAAGACGGGCCAACCGTCTGCAAGCGTAAGCGACATACAACCGGGAGACACCACATGATGTCGAAGATGAGATACAGCCGCCGCTCCATGCTCAAGGGCGGCGCAGCGGCCGTGGCCGCATCCACCCTGCCCGCGCCGATGATCTGGGCGCAGGAGATCAAGGACGTGACGCTGCGCCAGTTCGGCACTGGCGTGTCCAACCTCAACGAGGTCGGCCAGAAGGTGAAGGAAGACCTTGGCTTCACGCTGGAAATGACGGCGCTGGATTCCGACAGCGTGACGCAGCGCGCCGCCACCCAGCCCGACAGCTTCGACATTGCCGACATCGAATACTGGATCTGCAAGAAGGTCTGGCCGACCGGCAATCTTCAGGCGATGGATACCTCGAAGATCGCCAATTACGACAAGATCGTCGGCATCTTCAAGGATGGCAAGCTGACGCCGGAGTCGGTGATCGCGCAGGGCACCGCCCCCCATTCGGTGGGCTTTATCGAAAAGCCGGGCGCAACAGGCTTTGCCGATGAGCCGACCCAGTGGATGACCCTGATCCCGACCATCTACAACGCCGACACGCTGGGCATCCGCCCCGACCTGATCGGCCGCCCGATCAGCAACTGGTCCGAGCTGCTGAACCCCGAGTTCAAAGGCAAGGCGTCGATCCTCGATATTTCCTCGATCGGCATCATGGACATGGCCATGGTCTGTGAATCGATGGGCGAGATCCAGTACGGCGACAAGGGCAACATGACCCGCGAAGAGATCGACAAGACCTTCGCGATCTTCACCGAGGCCAAGCAGAACGGCCAGTTCCGCGCCTTCTGGAAATCCTTCGACGAGAGCGTCAACCTGATGGCATCGGGCGAGGTGGTGATCCAGTCGATGTGGTCGCCCGCGATCACCGCTGTGAAATCGCGCGGCATCCCCTGCGTCTACCAGCCGCTGGAAGAAGGCTATCGGTCGTGGGGCGGCGGCATCGGCCTGTCGAAATCGCTTTCCGGCCTCGAGCTGGACGCGGCCTATGAATACATCAACTGGTACCTGTCGGGCTGGGTCGGCGGCTTCCTGATGCGTCAGGGCTATTATTCGGCGGTTCCCGAGACCTCGAAAGAGCACATGTCGCAGAACGAGTGGGGCTACTGGTTCGAGGGCAAGGAAGCCACCGGCGAGATCACCTCGCCCTTCGGCGACGTGCTGGCACAGGCGGGCGACACCCGCGACGGCGGCTCGTTCTACGATCGCATGGGCTCGGTCGCCTGCTGGAACGCGGTCATGGACGAGAACCAGTACATGGTGCGCAAGTGGAACGAGTTCATCGCGTCCTAACGCATGAGCCCACAATGTATCGGCGCGCTTACGCGCCGACCCGGGGGGGGGGGGGGGGGGGGGGGGGGGGGGGGGGGGGGGCGGGGGGGGGGGGGGGGGGGGGGGGGGGGGGGGGGGGG
>NZ_JAUOQN010000109.1:0-6258 GCF_030547555.1 Salipiger sp. 1_MG-2023
AGCGCGACTGACAAGCTCGGCCCGCCGGTGAGCGCGAGGCCCGTCGTGAGCTACACCATCAGTTGGGACATCATCAACTGCCGACCGCCACCTCTTCGTAGATCTGTTGCAGCGACCCAATGCCGAGCGTTTCGGCCAACAGGTCCAGATTTTCCTGTTGCGCCAACCACGGCGTGAATTCCCTGTCTTCAGCGGTCCAGATGGACCTGATGCTTTGCTTGACCAGCCTGCCAATCTGCACGCGCGCCCCCAATATATTGCCCTAGGCAAAAGAGCGCAGCGCAGCTCTGGTGACAAGCATCAAAACAGCACCTGCGAACAGCTAAAGCGCAGCCATCAGCCGCGCTTTTTCGCCCGGATCGTCGGGGCGCGAGATCGCCTCGGCCAGCTCTTCGAGCGAGGCGATGGAATGCCCGGCGCGGAAGCTGTCGACATGGGGCAGCATGGCGCGGATGCCAGCCGCCTTGGGCGCAAAGCCATCCCAGCGCAGCAGTGGGTTCAGCCAGATCAGCTGGCGTGACGACAGGTGCAGCCGTTCCATCGCGCGCCCCAGCGCATCCGGGTCATCGCGATCAAGCCCATCGGTGATCAGCAGCACCACCGCGCCCTGCCCCATCACCCGGCGCGACCAGTCGCGATTGAAATCATGCAGGCATTGCCCGATGCGGGTGCCGCCCTGCCAATCCTGCGCCTCGGCTCCGGCGGCCTTGAGCGCAGCATCGACGTCGCGCTGCCGCAGGTGGCGGGTGATGTTGGTCAGCCGCGTGCCGAAGGTAAAGGCATGCACCCGCGCCCAGCCGGCGCCCTTTTCATTGGCCACCGCGTGCAGGAAATGCAGCACCATGCGCGAATATTGCGACATGCTGCCCGAGATATCGCAAAGCACCACCAGATTGGGCCAGCGCGGGCGCGGCTTGAGATAGGACAGCGCCCGCAGATCGCCCCCCTGCCGCATCGAGCCACGCAACGTGCGCCGCCAGTCGATCCTGCGCCCCTGCGCCGACGCCATGCCCCGGCGCGACGGGATCGGCTTGACCGGCAGCGTCAGCCGCGCCAGCATCCGCTTGGCCTGCGCGACTTCCTCGTTCGACATCTGCTCGAAATCCAGCGTCTTGAGCTTTTCCTCGGCCGAGAGGGTGAAGGAGCTGTCGACCTCGATCCGGGTCTGCTCTTCGTCGCTTTCGGGTTGCGGAAGTTCGGGCATCTGATCGCCCAGAAGTGCCTGCGCGGCGCGCTTTTCCGCCGATTGCGCCACCTTCTCTTCCTGCACGCCGCGCACGGCGGGCAGCATCATCGCCATCATGTGTTCAAGATAGCGCGGATCGCGCCAGTAGAGGCGAAAGACCTGCGCGAACACCACACGGTGTTCGGGGCGATTCACGAAACAGGCGTGCAGGGTCCAGTAGAAATCCATCCGGTCGGTAAACCCGGCCTCGGCCACGGCGCGGATGGCATCGAGCACCCGCCCCGGCCCCACCGGCAACCCGGCCCGGCGCAGCGCGCGGGCGAAATGGATGATGTTCTGCGCCAGCTTGGGATGCTCGGGGATGTCGATCAGGATATATTCGGGCATGGGGTCTCCTCCACCGCCAGCGAGACACAGCGCGGCGCGGGGCGCAAGCACCTCATTGGTCTTGCGCAGGCTCGTCCTGTGCGGGGTCCGGCAGCGCGGAATCGATGATCTGCGCCGCGCGCGTGGTCATCTCGTTTAGGCGGGCCTGCAATGCCTCGGGGCCATCGGTTCCGGTCAGACGCGACAGGAAGGCGCAGCCGCCCGCGCCCACCGCCTCGGGGTCGAGCCGACCTTCGGTGATCAGCCGCGCGCCGATCTGCAACGACCAGCACAGACGGTAGGTTGCGGCCAGATGCGCGGCATCGTCGCGCTCGATCAAGCCTTCGGCACCAGCGACCAGCAGCGCCCGCGCGGTGCTGCGCGGCCCCCGTCCGGAAATCAGCGCCGAGGCCTGTGCGAACAGCTCGATATCCTGCATCCGCCCGCGCCCCAGCTTGGGATCCCATGCATCGCCCGCGCCCTTGGCTTGCGTGATGCGCCGGCGCATCTGTGCCAGTTCGCTCAGCGCCTTGCCCGGCGCTTCGGGAACGGCGAGGATCTCGGATCGCAGCGCCTCGACTTCGCCCGCAAGGGCGCGCGGGCCAGCCACCACCCGCGCCCGGGTCAGCGCCAGATGCTCCCAGACCCAGGCCTCTTGGCGCTGGTAATTCTCGAACGCGGCAAGCGAGGTCGCCACCGGCCCCTGATTGCCCGAGGGGCGCAGGCGCATGTCGACCTCGTACAGCTTGCCCTCGGCCATCGGGGCGCTCATCGCGGTGATCAGCGATTGTGTCAGCCGGGCGTAATATTGCCGCGAGGGCAGCGGGCGGCGGCCTTCTGACGCCTCAACCCCGGCCGGATCGTAGATCACGATCAGATCGAGATCGGACAGCGCGTGCAGGTGCCGCGCCCCAAGCGAGCCCATGCCCACCACCACCGCGCCGCGCCCCGGCGCCGCGCCATGCTTGCGGGCGAATTCCTCGCAGACCGCCGGGAACACCGCCGCCAGCGCTGCCTCGGCCACGTCGGCGTAATGCTGCGCCGCTTCGTCCGGTTCGCTCAGGCCGCGCAGCAGGTGAACCCCGGCGCGAAAATGCCATTCCTTGGCCCAGCGGCGCGCCATGTCGAGCTTGCGCTCGTAATCTTCCTCGCGCGCAAGGATCGCGCCCAGTTCGGCGGTCAATGCCCCCGGCCCCGGCCATGGCGCAAAGAAATCCCCGCCAATCACCGCATCGAATACCGAGGCATGGCGCGACAGATGCCGCGCCAGATCCGGCGAGGTCGACACGATGTCGATCAGCAGATCGACCAGTTGCGGATTGGCATCGAACAGCGAGAACAGCTGCACCCCCGCAGGCAGACCGCGCAGGAAGCCATCGAAAGCATCCAGCGCCTCGGCCGGGCGCGGGGCGCGCGCCAGCTGCCCGAGGATCTCGGGCTTGAGGCGGCGAAAGATCTCGCGGGCACGATTCGAGCGCAACGCCGGATAGGTCTGCCAGCGCTGAACCTGCGGGCTTTGCGCGATCTCGTCGGGAATTTGCGCCGCGCAAACCCGCCCGTCCGGGGCAAAGAAATCTTCGGTCAGCGCGTGAACCGCTTGCAAGCGCTGCTTCAGATCGGCCTTGAGCGCCGCCGTCTCGACGCCCATCAGCGCCGCGAGCCGCTCGAACCCCTCGTCGCTCGTGGGCAGGAGATGGGTCTGCGCATCCTGCATCATCTGCACCCGGTGTTCGACCTCGCGGTGGGCGCGGTAATGGTCGGCCAGCGCCTCGGTGACATGGGCAGGCACCCAGCCGGTGCTCGAGAGCACACGCAAGCCATCGACGGTGCCGCGCACCCGCAGCGCCGGATCGCGCCCGCCCGCGATCACCTGCCGGGTCTGGGTAAAGAACTCGATTTCGCGGATGCCGCCCCGGCCCAGCTTCATGTCATGGCCGGGAAGCGATATCTCGCCATGGCCGTGCTTGTCGCGGTAGCGCAGGCGCATGTCATGGGCATCCTGAATCGCCGCGAAATCCAGATGCTTGCGCCAGACAAACGGCTTGAGCGTTTCAAGAAAGCGCTCGCCCGCGGCAAGATCGCCTCCGCAGGGCCGCGCCTTGATATAGGCCGCCCGCTCCCACGCCCGGCCAAGGCTTTCATAATAGCGCTCGGCGGCCTCCATCGCGATGCACACAGGCGTGACGGAGGGATCTGGGCGCAACCGCAGATCGGTGCGGAAGACGTAGCCATCGCCGGTCAGATCACCCAGCGTGGCGGCCATCCGGCGGGTGGCGCGCACAAAGGCGCTGCGGGCATCGTGGAAATCATCCCGGTCGAACCGGTCCTGATCGAACAGGCAGATCAGGTCGATATCCGAGCTGTAGTTCAGCTCGAACGCGCCCATCTTGCCCATCGCCAGCACAACCATGCCGCCCGCATCCTCCAGCGCATCCGGGGCGATGCCCGGCAGCTTGCCGCGCTTTGCCTCGCGCCCCAGCGCCTCCTTGAGCGCCAGATCGACCGCAAGATCGGCAAACCGGGTCAGCGCGCCCGTCACCGCACCAAGCGACCACGCCCCCGACAGATCGGCGAGTGCGATCAGCAGCGCCACCCGGCGCTTGGCCTTGCGCAGCGCGGTGCCAAGATGGTCCGGCCCGACCTCGGGCAAACCCGCGGCGACGGCAGCAAGCGCCGCGTCGGGATCGTCGAGCGCGCCTTCCAGCCAGTTACCGTCGCGGGCGATGAGCCCGGCGAGATAAGGGCTGGTGCCGCCAGTGCCGGCGATCAGCTTGGCGACATCGCCGCTGGCCCAAGGGGTTGCGGCAAGCGCCTCGCGCCCGATCTCGGGCTCGAAGGGGCGTGGCAGGCGGGTGATGCGGGCATTGAAATCCATGTGTGATGGATGGCAGATGCCGGGGGGCGATGGCAACGGTCTTGCGCAGCGGCGCGCCAGATCATCCTGCCCGCCAGACCGGAGAGTGACCATGAGCAAAAGCCTGACCCGCGTGCGCGCCGCGCTGCAAGAGGCGGGGCTTGAACCCGATATCCGCGAGGTCGCCCACGCCCGCACCGCGCAGGAGGCCGCAGACAGCGTTGGCTGCGACCTCGATCAGATCGCCAAGTCGATCATCTTTCGCGCCGAGCAGAGCGGCGCTGCGGTGCTGTTCCTGACGGCAGGCGGCAACCGGGTGTGCGCCGACAAGGCCACCGCGCTTGCGGGCGAGCCGCTGGGCAAGGCGGATGCGGCACTGATCCGGGCGCAGACCGGCTTTGCCATCGGAGGCGTCTCGCCCGTCGGGCATCTGTCACCGATCCGCGCATGGCTCGACCCGCGTCTGCTGACGTTCGATCTGGTCTGGGCCGCCGCCGGCACCCCGCGCCACCTGTTTGCGCTCGATGCGCGGCTGCTGCCAAAGCTCACCGGCGCAACGCCAGCGGATTTCATTGCCTGAGCCTGCGCCGAATGGCTTGACCGGACCGCCCCGAATGATACTCAGGCGCACACGGTGGGCCTGTAGCTCAATTGGTTAGAGCAGGGCGCTCATAACGCCTTGGTTGCGGGTTCAAGTCCTGCCGGGCCCACCAAAAGAGCTAAAAAACGCAATACTTTCAGTATGCATGTGGACCGCGTTGATGGCGCAGTGGTCGATATTGAATCAAAGACTTGCAGTCGATGTGGACCACATGGATGAGGGGTTCGTGTCTGCGCGATGTGTCCCCAAACGGCGCACCACGTCCAGCGAAAGCCCCAAAGAAATCAAGACCGAGGCGCCCCAAGCGCAGGCTGGTACCGACCCTTACGTTTCAATGCGTTGCGAAGGGAGGGGCGCACCACAATGTTCCACTGTGAACTGCGCCTATTCGCCTCCCGACAGTATTTTCTTAACTGCCTCGTCGTGCTCTCACACGCACTCGTTGAAGTTGGTCCCGGCGCACGACTTGCGAACCATTTCATCGACCTGACGATCCACGGCGGCCTGATCGTTTTGCACACGGTAATCGCCGTAAAGCTCCAGAAGAACGACGAAACCGAACAGAGCAGCCCCCGCGAGTGCTACGTGTTTTTTCCCGGAGCGCGCCGACATCGGCACACTCCTTTTCTAGATCTCAAGCTAGGGCCTCGATCTCCGTCAGTAGGTGATCCGACAGCGACCGACGATCCATGGTTTGAACGCTCTTCGATTGTTCGTCATAAACAGGAAAGAGCACCCCTCCGTTGGCAGTATTGAAGATGGGCTTAACACGATAATTCCCATCCCCAGGGTATCTCTCGGCATGACAGGAGATCGCAGTTTCAAGTACGTCATCTTCAGATACCGCGATGAACGCCCTTGAAACACTATCTGGGTTCGACTTTTTCGGGTCTTGCAATTGTTGCTTCGAAATCGGCATCCGGAAAGCGCCAAGCAAGTCTCGCAACCCCGATACGGTCTCAATATGCTTGTGCTTTGGCAGCATCGAACTCCTTGTCGCACGCAGCATTTCTGAGGTACTTACAATCCAGTAGCGCGTCAACTGAATTTGGAAACGAACCCGGCCGCCTAATTGCATCCCACCAGTTTCCCGCCAAGCAGCAGCCTGCTCATCCTCCAACTGACGCAGCAAACAATCGAAATAAGCATCATTGTCGCCCGCATCATGAGGAGAAGTGAGCTACCCCCCGAAATTCGGAGACTGACATAAGCTATGATTTGCAGTCTGCTGATCTTCGACGAGAAGGAGAT